>JAQGLR010000034.1 GCA_028292765.1 Massilia sp.
TCGGGCTCGTTGAACTGGCGCGTCGACAGGTTCAGCGCCAGCCGCAGCCCGTCGGCGCCGGCCAGCTGCCAGGCGCGCACTTGGGCGCAGGCGGTGCGCATGGCCCAGGCGCCGATCGACAGGATCAATCCGGTGTCCTCGGCCAATGCCAGGAAGCGCCGCGGCGGCAGCAGGCCCAGTTCGGGATGGCGCCAGCGCAGCAGCGCTTCGACGCCGACCACGCGGCCGCTGCGCAGGTCGAGCTGCGGCTGATACCGCAGTTCGAACTCGCCCCGGCCCAGCGCGCTGCGCAGGGCGCTCACCAGGAGGACTCTTTCCTGCGCCTGCTCGTTCATCTCGGGCACGAAGAACTGGTAGTTGGAGCGCCCCCGCTGCTTGGCGCAGTACATTGCCAGGTCGGCGTATTCGATCAGGGTGTCGGGATCGTCGCTGTCGACCGGATAGCTGGCCACGCCGACGCTACAGCTCAGGAACAACTCCTGGCTGCCGATGATGACCGGGAGCGCGACCGCCTCCATGATCCGCTCCAGCACCGCCTCGTCAAGAGGGCCGTCACCCCGGTCCGACAGCACCAGCATGAATTTGTCGCCGCCCAGCCGCGCAAGCGTGTCTTCCAGCCGCACCGCCATCCCGAGGCGCCGTGCAATCACCTGCAGGCACTCGTCGCCGGCGCGGTGGCCGACGCTGTCGTTGACGAACTTGAAACGGTCGAGGTCGACGAACAGCACCCACACCGCCTGTTGGCGCTGCGCCGCGTCGGCGATTTCCTGGCGCAGCCGCTCAGCGAGCAGCTTGCGGTTAACCAGCCCTGTCAGCGCGTCGTGCGTGGCCTGGTATTCCAGCTGGGATTCGTAGCGGCGCTTCTCGGAGACGTCCGTGTTAGCCACGACAAAGTGGGTGACTGCGCCGGCCGCATCGCGGACCGGCGCAATATAAACCTCGGACCACAGCAGGCTGCCGTCCTTGCGGTAGGTGCGCAGCACGACGGTGCCTTCGCGCTGTTCGCGCACCATCGCGCGGATGTCGTGCACGCCCGCCTGGTCGACGTCGTCGTCCAACATCATGAGGCAGTCGCGCCCGGATACTTCGGCCGCGCTGTAGCCGCTGATCTTCTCGAAGGCCGGATTGACGTATTCGATCGGGTACTCCGGCCGCGTGGCGCGCAGGATGATGATGCTGTTGGCACAGGCATCGACCGCCTGGCGCAGCAGCCGCTGCGCGCGGATGGCCTGTTTCAGGTCGGCGGTGCGTGCTTTTACCAGCCGATGCACCCTGCGGGAGCGCGCCGCCAGCGCGCCGATGCAGGCTGCGGCCAGCAGGCTGCCGGCGATGCCGCACACGAGCGTCAGCATCGAGCCGAGGCTGCCCAGCGGCGCCCCCGCCGCCGCCGCCGCGATATGCCATTGACGCCCGCCCAGCACAAAGCTCTCGCTGGACCGGTGCGCCGGGCCGCCGAACAGCCTGCCCAGCGCCGACGGCACGCTTCCCGCTGCCGGTTTCAAGTGGAATACCAGCTCGGCCGGATCCGTGACGCCGGCCTGATACACGCGGATGTCGAACGACGGCTCCGACAGCAGGCGCCAGCTGGCCAGGCTCTGTTCGAACACCGCCGCGCTACCCACGCCGACAACGGTGTAGCCATCCAACAGCAGACAGTTGCTGGCGCCCGGCGTCAGCGCGGCGCCCGCGCGGTAGACCGGCATCATCAGCATGAAGCCGGGCTTCGCGGTATTGCCCAGCATGACGTCGAATTGAGGGGTCACCGACGCCTGGCCGGTCTGGCAGGCGCGCTGCGCCGCCGCCGCCGTTTGGACGCGTGACGCCGCATCGAGCCCGAATGCCGTTTCGTTGCCTTCCATCGGCGTGAGGAAGTCCACCACCCGGTAATGTGGACGTGGCGGCGACGTGACCCGTCTGTCGCCGGAATACGCGCCGATCTCGAAGCCAGGCCGCAGGCGCCGCCGTTCGGCTTCGAATGCGACCCGCTCGCCGTCGGCCACCATGCGCTGGTACGCGATCAGGTGCAGTTGCGGATGTTTATCGAGCATGGGACGGGTGAACGCGGTGAACTCCGCGCGCCCGATCGGCTGCATCGCCGTGAACGTGCGGTTCACCGTCTCTACCACGTCGACCGCGTCGTTCAGGGCATCCCGGATCGCCGCAATGCGGGCGTCTGCCTGGCGTTCGAAGAGCGCCTGCATGTGCTGCTGTTCCTCACTGCGGATGGCGAAGAACAGTGCCGCAGTGACCAGCAACCCGAGTACCAGCGTGACACGCGCTGGCTGTTCGGCGAGCAGCCGCACGCTGCGGCCCGCGTGCTTCATGCGTGCCCCGCCGCGTCCGGCGCCGCCCGTTTCGATTCGCACGTGGCCAAGCCGTTGTGGCCCATGTCGGCCAGCTCGTCGCCAACCCGATCGGTCACCGCGCGGATTCCGTCCGCCACCCGGTTCTTGTGATCCGGGCGCATGCGATTGGCGCGGTAGGTCCCGGGCAATTCGGTCGCCGGGGCGGCAACGGGAATTGCGCAGGATTTCAGGGATCGGCGACAACCTTGCACGTCCGGCTCGGCTTTGTCCATAGATGTTAGCTTCAATGTAGGCGCTGCTGACAACAACTGAGATACGCTGTCCTGGAGCGTGCCGATCGACGGATTGCAGCGAGCCAAGGGCGCCCCCGGAGTATAAAGACTGCTAGAAGTTTCCGCAAAGAAAATAATATTTCCTGTTGGATTTTGGCCCGTTGGCCAGGCGAGATCCGAGGATGCATGGCAGCCGGCACGCCGCGAGCGCTACGTCTCGCAGGCGCTGCAGGCGTATGCGGCGATGACGACCTCGGCCGATCGGGGTGCGGTGCGGGATCTGGCGCAACTCAAGCGCTGGGGGGCCGCCCCCGCCCTCGCACCAGCCTGCCGTACAGGATCTGGCGCGGCAAGCAGCGGCGTCCTTTTGCATCCCATGGAACACATGACGCGCCGCGAGAACCTGGCGTCATCCTCAACCGAGCACCTTGCTGATCGCAGCGCGGCTTTGCGCCACTTGCGCGGCATCCTGTTGCAGCAGTCGCAGGCGTCGCTGCAGCAGCGCCCAGCCAGGCCGCTCCGCGATCCAGGTTGTCCGCCCTTCCGGCGCCGCTGGCGTGGCACCGGGCACCCCGCCCAGGCTGGCCCCTACCTCGGCAAACATGCTCTCGAGCGCGGCCTCGACCTCCCGGGATGGCAGCTTCTCCGCATAGCGCTGTAACAGCAGGCGCAGCGCGGCCATGTGGGCCACCAGCAGGTAATTCTGCACGGTGAAGCGGTTCAGTTCGCTTGTCGCGCGTTGCTTGGCCGCAGGCTCGTCGAGCATCCGGCCGAGTGCAGCGCCGAGCGTCGCGAGACTGTCCATGAACTGCTTGCGGCTGATCCGGTAGTGGACATCGTCGCCCGTGCGCCTGAGCAGCAAGTCGGCGGCCGCATCGATGTATTTGCGGTTGGCGTCGAGCACCGCATCGACCAGACGGGGCAGGTTCTGGTACTCCCAACTCGGCAGCACATAGCTGAAGAAGGTGGCGATCAGGGTGCCGAGGAGCGTATCCAGCAGTCGCTCGCTGATGCCAGTGTCGCCATGCGGTACCGTCAAGCCGATCAGCAACAGCGCCTGCACGCTGGCGGCGACCGCCGTGTAGCGGTATTTGATGGACAGGAAAGTCGGCGCCGCGGCGGTCGCGACGAACAGGAAGCCGATCAGTGCCGCGGGCGCGTGGACGAAATGCAGGATCACGGCGGTGATCATGCAACCGATCAGCGTGCCGATCAGGCGATCGGCGCGGCGCTGGCGGGTGAGGCTGAAGCTCGGCTTGAGGATCACGGCGATGGTCAGCACCGTCCAGTAGCCATGCGAGGTATAGGGAAGCCAGCGTGCCGACACGAGGCCGACCGAAATCGCCATCGCCACCCGCAGCGCGAAGCGGAAGACCGGCGAGGTCCAGCGCAGGTTCGACAGCAGGATGCCGATGCTGTAGCGCTGCTGGGTGAGGAAAGGGGTCACGTCCGAATGGGGCACCATCGGCAGTGCGCGCTCGGACAATGCGCGCGCCTGGCTCGCCGCGTGCAGCCGGCCGATCATCGCGATCACCTCGCCGATCTTGTTGACAGTGGCGCGCAGCGCCACCTGCGCATCGACGTCGTCGCCCTCACCCGAGGGCAACTCGCGCAGCACCTCGTCGAGCGCGCGCAGCTCGTCCCGGTAATCGGTCGTGGCGCGCGACGGCTCATCGCGCGTCATCGCATACGCCACCGCTTCGATGTCGCGCGCGGCCTTGCCGATCAGGTCGCCCAGCAGCGGCAAGATGGCGCTGCCTGCGAAATGCCGGCGCAGCTGGACGTAATCGGTGTGGGTCGACAGGAGCAGTTCGTACAGGTCGAACATGGCGTAGTGCACCTGCACCAGGATCGCCTCGCCTGGTGCAGGCTTGCCGCGCAGGATCAGGTCGCGCGAGGCCTGTTGCCGCTCGGCCAGCACGCTTTGCTCGCGCACCAGCTTTTCCATCTCCCTGGGCAGGTCCTTGGCCATGTCGTAGCAGCCCGCCTTGATACTGGTATAGACCGCCAGCTCGTACAGCGCTTCGGCCAGCACCTGCTGCTTGAGGCGACGCTGCAGCATCCACACGACGAGCATGGCATACGCCATGTAGCCGGCGCCGCCGGCAAAAAACAGTGCGCCATGCCGCAGCGCCTGCAGCGGCGTGGCCGGCGCTTCGCTAGCCAGCATCATCGCGAACAGCGCGGCGAACTGCAGCGGCATCGCCTTCTTGCCGTAGACAACCATCATGCTGGCAAGGAAAGAAACCAGCACGATGACGGTGAACAGCAGCCACTCTACTTGCGAACACAGGCTGACCAGCAGCGCCACCACCGAACACAGCAGCACGCCCGCCAGCATTTCATTGAACTTGTGGCGCAAGGGACTGGGCATGTCCATCAGGCTGGTACACAAGGCGCCCATGGCCACGGCGATCGCGGCCGGCAGGTCGGCGATCGCGTAGCTTACGAAAGTGAGGCCGACGATGCCGGTGGCGATGCGCAGGCCGGTGTAGAAATAGTGACTGAAGAGGAAGGTGCGCGGAGCGAGGGCGTAGTGCATGGGATCGGGTCGCTCGCTTTCCGGACGGGGTCGGCGCGGTAGGGAATGATGAGTCGATTATAGCGTGGCGGCCGGCCCGTCCCGTAGTCGGGCGCGTGCTCCATGAGCGCTCCCGGGTGGGACAGGAAAGCCGGAGCGCCTGCATCACTGCAGGCGGCAGCGGTATCACGGCGTCCGGGTACTCACGGGAAGCGGAACCATGACCGGTTGCCCCGGTTTGGTACAGCCCGTATCGCAGCAGCGGCCGGGCTGGCGATTTTTTGTGATTGCGCGGTTTTCGTCGTGCAGCACCCCTCTTTCGAGCAGCCGCTCAACGAGCTCGACCTTCGTGCCAAGGGGATAGTTACGCCAGATTTCCTGCTTCATGGCCGCAGGCGAGCCGCCGCCATGCAGGCTGATCACCGAATACCAGCCGCCCTGGCAGGACGCGGTGAGGTCCTCGATGAACCGGGCAGTCTGGATGCGCTTGTCGTACGGAATATCCGGGCTGGCCTGGAGCACGTCGGACAGTCGGGCGGCGGTCGCGGCATGGAGCCGGTGCAACGGATAGCTCATGCATAAGCATAGTTCTAACGAGTATTGGCGTTTGAGCACTGCGGTTTGCTAAGGTAGCGCCCCTCGCAACCCTTGCGTTGCAGCACCTCGAAAGAACACCATGAGTTTCAAACACACCATCCCGAATCCGGCGCGCGCCGTGCTGGTGCTTGGCCTGGTCAGCTCGCTGAGCCTGCCCGCCTGGGCCCAGGAGGCAGCAGCCGAGCCTGCAGTCCAGACCGTCGTCGTCACCGGCACCTTTGCCAAGAACCGCCGCACGCTCGACACCGAGTCCCCGGTCGATGTCATCAGTGGCAAGGAACTGCAGGCCTCCGGCTCGACGGAGCTGGCCACCGTGCTCGGCCGCCTGGTTCCGTCGGTGAATTTCCCGCGCCCGTCCGGCGCCGACGCCAGCGACGCGGTACGCCCGGCGCAGCTGCGCGGCCTCTCGCCCGACCAGGTACTGGTGCTGGTCAACGGCAAGCGCCGCCACACCTCGGCCGTCATCAATGTCAACGGCACCCTCGGCCGCGGCTCGGCCCCGGTCGACCTGAACGCCATTCCCATGACCGCGATCGACCGTATCGAAGTGCTGCGCGACGGCGCCGCCGCCCAGTACGGCTCGGACGCCATTGCCGGCGTGATCAACATCATCCTGAAGAAAGGCGCCGATGGCGGCGGGCTCGAAGCCGGGTTCGGCCAGTACGACGCCGGCGACGGCGAGCAGGCCAGCCTGAAGGGCTCCGCCGGCGTCAACCTGGGCGAGCGCGGCTGGGTGCGCATTGCCGCCGAGGTGGCCGACCGCAACCCGACCAACCGCGCCGGCGCCGACCTGCGCAACCCGCGCGAGCCGCGTTACGGCAAGGTCACCCAGCGCCTTGGCGATCCGGCCAGCAAGCCGCGCACCGTGTTCGTCAACAGCCAGGTCGCGCTGACCGACACCATCGACTGGTACGCCTTCGCCAACTACGGCGAGCGCGCCACCTCGGCCGCCGCCACCTGGCGCACCGCCTACACCAGTAGCAGCCCGACCGCGCCGCTGCGTTCGCCGACGATCTTTCCGGAAGGCTTCTTGCCAATGCAGAACAGCACCTCGACCGACCAGTCGCTGGTGACCGGCCTGCGCGGCGAACTGGCCGGATGGCGCTGGGATGCGGGCGTGAACCACGGCCGCAACGAATTCAGGCTCGAACTCGACAACACCATCAACCAGAGCCTGGGCGCCGCCAGCCCGACGCACTTCCATGCCGGCAAGCTGACCAGCACCCAAACCCTCGGCAACCTCGATGTGGCGCGTGAGTTCAACGTGGCCGGGCTGGCTGGCCCGCTGACCGTGGCCGCGGGCGCCGAAGCGCGCCGCGAGAGCTACGCGATCGGCGCCGGTGAAGAAGCCTCGTACATCGGCACCGGCTCGCAGGGCTTCAGCGGCTTCCGCCCTGCCGACGCTGGCAAGCGCAGCCGCCACAACGAATCGGTGTACCTGAACCTGGAAGCGGAAGTGACGAAGAAGCTGTCGGGTGGCGTGGCCCTGCGCCACGAGCGTTACAGCGACTTCGGGAGCACGACCTCGGCCAAGGGATCGGCGCGCTACGCGTTCAACGACCACGTGGCGATCCGCGGCACCGCTTCGTCCGGCTTCCGTGCTCCTTCGCTGGCCCAGCAGTATTACACGATCACGACCACCAACTTCATGCTGATCAATGGCCAGAATACGGCCGTGGAAACCGGCACCTTCGCCGTCGACAGCCCGGCCGCGCTGGCGCTCGGCGCCCAGCCGCTGAAGGCGGAAAAGGCGCGCAACCAGAGCTTGGGCGTGCAGTGGCAGCCGACCCGCAACCTGAGCAGCTCGGTCGACCTGTACCAGATCGAGATCGACGACCGCATCCTGTTCTCGGGTAACCTGAACCTGGCCAACACCAGCCTGCGCAATGACCTGGCCGCCCAAGGCGTGTACGTGGGCGCGGCGCGCTACTTCACCAACTCGCTCGACACCCGTACCCGCGGGCTGGACTGGGTGAGCACCTACCGCATGAACCTGCAGCCGGGCGGCCGTCTCGACCTGACGCTGGCGTATAACCGCAACAAGACCGACGTACGCCGGGTATCGCCAAACCCGGAACTGCTGACCCGGAACGGGCTGGTACTGCTGGACCGCCAGACGATCCAGCGCGCAACCGTCGGCGCGCCGGAGGACAAGCTGAACCTGTCGGCCGACTACACCGCGGGCAAGTGGAACGCACGCGCCGGCGCCACCCGCTACGGCAGCTTCACGGTGCCGCAGAACGATCCCGCAATGGACCAGGTCTACGACCCGCAGTGGGTGCTCGACCTGTCGGGCAGCGTGCACCTGTCAAAGCAGTGGAAGCTGAGTGCGGGCATCGACAACGCGACCAACCGCGTGCCGGCGCAGATCACGTCGCTGGGCAACCTGAACAACAACGGTATCAACCGCTACAGCGGTTATGCGCCGAACGGCTACAACGGCCGCTATTTCTATGCGAAGGCGGCGTATAGCTGGTAATCGCATCAATCCGGCGACAGCCAGGGCAGGCCTCGGCGCCTGTCCTGGCTGCATCGCTTCAGGAACCGATCTTCCACCGCCCGTGGTGCGCCCTGCTCCAGCGCCCCGCTGCGCCAACCAGCTAAATCCCCGCATACCACTCGTACCCCAGATCCTCCCAATAGCCGCCCTTGCCGCCGCGGAGTTGGTCCAGCCGCTCCACCACATCGATCCGCATCAGGTACTTGGCCTGCTTGTAGCCGAGCTGGCGCTCGACGCGCAGCCGCAGCGGGGCGCCGTTCTTGACCGGCAGCGGCTCGTCGTTGAGCGCATAGGCCAGAATCGTCTGGGGATGGTTGGCCTCGACCAGGTCGATGCTTTCGTAATAGGTCGACTCCGGGGCCCGCACATCCGAGCCGTCCATCGGGTCGGCGCAAGGAAACACGACGTAGCGCGCCGTCGACAGCGGCTGCACCCGCGACAGCACCTGCCGCAGCGGCACGCCGGTCCACTTGCCGATCACGCTCCAGCCCTCGACGCAGTCATGGCGCGTGATCTGCGTGCGCGACGGCATCGCTTGCAGGTCGGCCAGGCTGTAGTGCGCCGGGCGCGCGACCAGCCCGCCGACCCGCAGCCGCCAGGTGCGGAACTGGTCGGCCAGCAGTTGCCGGTACAGGCGGCTGTCCGGCATCGCGGTGCCGTTACTGCGGAACTCGTCGGCGAAGTCGTCTTCGGTAAATTCCTGCGCCATGGCATCGACCCCAGTCAGCAGCGCCTGCGCACGCTGGCTCAGGAACTCGGCGCTGCGCAGCATGCCGTTCAACGCGTCGCTGCCTGCCAGGCGATCGCAGCCGGCCAGCACGCCCGGCAGGGCCGCGCCAACGGCCAGCCGCAGGAAGCGCCGCCGCGCAGGCATGATCATGGCGCCCTGCGCTGTTGCTCGCGCTCTTGCTCGTGTCCGTGTTCGTCCTCCGGCAAACGGTAGTAGCCCGTGATCATCGACCGCAGCTTGTTCCACATCCCGGTCACGATCACCTCGAACACGTGCACGACGATAAAGGCAAGCAGGCAGCAAGCCGCCACGAAGTGCAGCGTGCGCGCGGACTGTCGCCCGCCGAGGATGTCGACCCAGCCGCCGAACAGGGCGTTCAGCCGCGGCGACATGCCAAGGCCAGCCAGCACGATCAGCGGGAGCACGACGAATATCACGGCAAGGTAGGTGAGGTTCTGCAGCACGTTGTAGCGTTTGGCAGCCTCCCCGGTCGGATGGCGAAACAACAGGTGGTCCTTGAGCGAGCTGCCGATCCCGCGCAGCTCGGTTTTGCTCGGCACCAGGTCGCGCCGCAGGTGGCCACTGAAGACCGTGAACGCCACATACGCAATGCCGTTGAGCACAAAAACCCATGCGAAGAACAGGTGCCAGTTACGCGCCGTCGCCAGGTATTGGCGGCCCGGGATCGTGGCCCAGGACGGGAACGCGCGCTCGGTCTGCTGCGCTGCGCCCTCGACGTGCGACGCCCCCAGCACGCCGTCCGTATTGAAGACGTGGGAGCCGATTTGCGTGACGCCGTGCGGTTCGCCGTCGGGGCCAGGCCGGGCAGTCATCGACAGCAGAGGGGCGTCGAAGTCGGAATCCCTGCCCCAGTACAGATGCGGATGGGCGTTGAAGATGCCGAGTCCGCTCATCAGCATCAGGAAAAAACTGACGACGTTAATCCAGTGCATGACGCGAATCGGCAGCCGGTGTCGGTAAAACAGCCGGCGCTCGCTTGCCGCGGCTGCGGCC
>JAQGLR010000078.1 GCA_028292765.1 Massilia sp.
TCGGGACGATGGCCCAGCGGTTGATGGCGTCCCCGAGTTGTCGCAACCTGGCATCGGGCAGGTCGGCCAGGCGGGCATCGAGCGCGAAGCCGTTGGCCAGCAGCAGGCCCTCGGCCAGGCGCGTCGGCAGCCATTGCGACAGCACGTTGCCGATCTGTTTTTTGACGGTCGTCTTCGCGCCGATGAGTTCCTCGGCGACGTCCAGTTCCGGCAGCAGGTTGATGACGATCGGCGTCCCGGGTTGCCAGTAGCTGGAAATCTGCAGGATCGCCGGGCCCGACAGGCCGCGGTGGGTGAACAGCAGGTCTTCGCGGAACAGGCCGCCTTTTGCGTTCCTGGCGTTCTTGCCTTTGCCGGAACCCGTGGACACGTCCACTTCCAGCGCAATCCCGGCCAGCGGCGCGAACGGCGCCCAGCTCGGGCCGTCGAAGGTCAGCGGCACCAGGCCCGGACGCGGCTCGACCAGCGGCAGGCCGAACTGGGTGGCGAGCCGGTAGCCGAGGTCGGTCGCGCCGATCTTCGGGATCGACAGGCCGCCGGTGGCAACCACCACGCTCTCGGCGGCAATGTCGCCGTGGTCGGTGGCGATAACGTAACCCTCGGCGTCCTTCGTCACGCCATGCACCTTGCACGGCATGCGCCAGTTGACCTCGCCCGCGCTGCACTCGGCCTTCAGCATGGCGATGATTTGCTCGCTCGAGTCGTTGCAGAACAGCTGGCCGCGGTGCTTCTCGTGGTGGCCGATGCGGTATTTTTTCACCAGCGCCAGGAAGTCCTGCGCCGTGTAGCGCGACAGTGCGCTTTTACAGAAGTGCGGGTTCTCGGACAGGAAATTCGCCGGCCCGGCGTTGATGTTGGTGAAGTTGCAGCGCCCGCCGCCGGAGATACGGATCTTTTCGGCCAGCTTTTCGGCGTGATCGATCAGGACCACGCGCTTGCCGCGCTGGGCGGCCACGGCCGCGCACATCATGCCGGCCGCGCCCGCGCCGATTACCGCTACATCGAATTGTTTTGCCATGCCCGCCGTTTCCCGTGTTCCGCGTTGCGCCAAACCGGCCATTGTAAACGTTCGCAGGGAGCGCTGCGGCGACGGACCCGAAATCGGCCGGCGGGAAACGACAACCGTCAGGTGTCGCTGGCGCTGCGCACGTCGATGTCGCGGCCGTTGAGCACGCTGCCATCAACCCCGATCGTGATGATGTGCATGCCGGTGTCCTGCAGGCCAAGGCGCTTGATCTGGCCCGGCGCGACGCGCAGGAAATACTCGCCCGGGAAGATGCCGGTCATGACGTAATAGCCGTCGGCGGCGCTGGCGATGGTAGAGACCACCTTGCGCGACGCATCGACCAGTTCGAGTTGCAGGTCGCCGACCGGACGCCGCGCGCCTTTGCTCAGTAGATAGGTGGTGCCGTCCACTTCGCCGGTCACGCTGACCGCGAAATCCACCTGGCCGACCTTGCCCGGGCGCGGCACGATGCGCACGCCGCGTTCACGTGGCTGCCATTGCGGATCCTCGAGGGTGTCGGGGTCGAGCCCGATGTCGGTGTGGCGGCCGGTTGGCAAGCGCGGCAACCAGGCCACGCCGCTCGCGTCCGTGCGCACGCCGTAGTTGGCGCCGTTGACGGTAAAGCCGGCGCCGCCGATCCCGTCCTCGCCCTCGTCCATCGCGCCGTTCAGGTTCTTGTCGAGGAACACGCGGATCGAGGCCGCACCCATGTTCGCCATTGGCTGGGCCTCGCGCAGGAGGCGCCTGCTGCGGGGCTCCAGCCCCATCGCCATGAACAGCTGCACACCGACGCCGTACTCATGGTGGCTCGAATAAAAGCCGTTCACTCCCAGCCCGAAACTACCCAGGCTCTTGTTCAGCGACCCGGTTGCGCGCACCTCGCGGTCCTGGAACATGCGCGTCAGGCCCAGGTTCAGCATATAACCATCAGCCAGGTACCAGTCGGCCGAGATGGCTGCGCTGCCCACCGCGGCGTCCGGCGCCAGCGTGTATTGCAGCTGGCCGGTGAGGCCGATGCCGGCCACCCTGCGGCTGACCTGCAGCGAGCCGTCGGAGCGCTCCAGGCCGCCCAGCGACTGCCAGCGCAATGCGTTGCTCACTGCGGTGCCGTTGCGGTAGGCCGCCAGGCGTCCCTGGACTTCGCGCTGCTCCATGCCGGAGGCCAGCACGTCGCGCCTGAGCTGCAGCGACAGCGGAAGGAAGTTGGCGCCACCAAAAGCCAGCACGCCTTCGGCCCGCACCTCGTCACGGGTGCGCACCGGGTCGCTGGTCGGCGTGAAGAATTCGCTGGTGAAGCCGCCAAGGTGGGCGCGGCTGACCGACAGTGCGACGTTGCCGACCCGCGTCTTCAACCCAAGCTGGGCCAACCTGCCGCCGTCGTCGGCCTTGACCGCGTCGGCGGTCAGGATGACGTCACGCCAGTAGCTGCGCAGGCCCAGGTTGGCATAGCTGCGCGTGGCGTCGAACAGCGGCAAGCGCTGCCAGCCGGCGGTGGCGTTCAGGTGCTCGCTCACGCCCCATTCGAACTGGGCCAATGCACGCTCGCGCCCCTCCTGGTCGCGGTGCGCCGCCAGGTCGTAGAACAGCGCGCCACGCGGAAGCGCCGACTGCTCCAGCAGGAAAGACTGGCGCTCGACGCGCATTTGCCCGAGCGGCCCGTGAAATACCAGGCGGAATTCGTTGGGCCCATAGGCCAGGGACTGGTCCTCGAAGCTGTACTTGCCATCCGGGCGCGACTGCTGGACGCCGACCAGCGCCTCGTTGTAGTACAGCTCGACATCCCAGCCCGGCGGCAAGTCGCCCTGCAGCGTATGGCGGTCAAAACTGGTCGGCTGGTCCAGCGGACGGTTGCTGAGCGCGACGCCGTTGCCGGTCGGGCTGCTCGTCGAGATGTTGGCCAGGCTTGGTACCAGCACGCTGCCGAACAGGACGGTACGCGCGCCCAGGGGGCCAAGCAGCCCGCCGTCCGGATCGTTGCGCCCGAGCGTCAGGCGCATCCCGGACGAGGGGTTGTGCCGGTTGCGGCTGGCGTACAGCGCCGCTTCCATGCCCAGCAAATCGGTAGTCAGGTAGGCGGTCCAGGACGCGTCGGTATTGCGCCCGCTGCGGCGCTTGTCGAACGCAAAGCCCAGCGTCTGGTCGATAAAGGGCACGTCGGCCAGGCGGTAGGGCGTGGCCAGGCGGGGGTAGCCGGGATCGATATAGCCGCCGGGCGCACCCGGCAGGCTGCCGCGCTCGCGCCGTTTCAGGCGCGCTTGCAGCGGCAACTGTTCGCGCGGGCGCACCTTCAATGCCAGGTTGGACATCTCGACGTCGAGGTCGACCGGCAGCCAGCGCGTCAGCAGCCGGCTGGCCACGTAGATTTCATCGGCCTCCTGCTTGACCAGCGAAGGGTCGAGCTCTTCGCGGCTGCCTGCGATGTCGACCGCGCGCCCCGGCACGTCGAGGCCGAAATTGCGTGCTTCGGTCAGGATGTAGCCGCTGGCGCGGCCTGCGCCGGGCGTGACGCGGATGGCCAGCGTCAGCAGGCGCGCCATCTCGCCCAGCGGCAGGTAGACGTCGCGCCCGATCTCATAGGCCGTGACGCCGTCGGACAGCAGCTGGTTGCCGAGGCGCACCTCCAGCAGGACCAGGTTGGCTTCGTTCTTCGGCGCAGGCGCGGCCGCGGCTGCCGGCTGGAATGCCGGCAGCGTAGCGGGCAGCACGACGAGCGCCGCGAGCAGCAAGCCCGTGCGGCATGATCGAATGGATCGCGAATGCGCCTGGCCCACCGGATTACCGCCTAGGAAACAGGCACTAAACAGCCAACCGCTCGCCTGAGCGCCCTGCCCTGCGCTCTCAAGGCAGGTTCAGGCTGGCTTGCGCCAGCAGCTTGCCGCCGGCCTCCGGCCGGTCGCGGTAGCTGACCTCGAGCCTGCCTCCGGCCAGGGCTAAGCCGGCCGGGACCTGCAGCGTCAGCATGGCCTTGCGCACGCGGTTTGGCGTGTACACGGCAATGCCGCCGACCTGCGCCAGGCTGTGCGCCTTGCCACTTTTCGGCGTAAAGGTGACGCTGACGTCGCCATACACGGAGCCGCTGCCCTCGCGCTCGAACTGCAGCGCGAGGATTGGCCGCTTGGCCTCGTCCTTGCTCAAGGCCAGATCCGCCAGTTTGACGCCGGCGTCGGTGGTGCCGTGACGCACGATGACCGGAACCGAGGCGCCGACCAGGGCGTTCAGCACCACGCCGATCTGGGTGGCAGCCGCGCCCTGGTTCTCGACGCTGGCCTTGCCCTCGACGTCGGGCAGCTTGTCGAACTGGAGGTGCGAGCGGTATTCGCCCTCGGCCAGCTCGGCGGGTTTGCGCAGCATCACACGTACCGTCTGGGCCGTTCCAGGCTGCAAGGTGATTTGGCGCGGCGAATAACGCAGCATCGCGTCGGCGAAGCGCTCCCCGCCCTGTGCGCTCTCGGCCGCCTCGAACTGGCCATCCTCGGTCATGCGGCGGTTTACCAGCGAGATGCGGTAACTGGCCGGTTTGCTGCCGGTGTGGATCAATTCGATCTGCGCGGCGCGCGCGTTCTTGTCGAACACGAGGCGGGTCGGATGCAGCATCAGCTCCGCGCGTGCGGGCAGGAACAGAACCAGTAGCAGGCAGGCGAACACGGCGCGCAGCGCGAGGCGTGCGGCGAAAACGGATGCGAACGAGGAGGGAAACATGATGGTGTCCTTTCACTGCGCCCAAACGGCGATGGCGATGGCGATGGCGGCATGCATGGGTTACTGGAAGTTGACGGTCAGGGGAAAAGTGCCGGAATAACTACCAGGCGCCTGGTTGGGCGCCACGGTCAGTGTCGCGCCGACCGACAGCGTCGTACCGCTGTTGGGGACCGTCTGCAGCGTGCCGGGCGAGCGGACGAATGTGACGACGTTCATGCTGTTGGTGCCGCTGGTGAGGCGGGTAGCGCCGTTTGACGGCAGGGAAATGATGATGGCCTTGTTGCCGTTGCCATTGCTGAATTTGGCGACGTTGAACGCGGCCTGGCCGGCGCCCGGGGAATTGAGCAGGACCACGCCGCCAGTGCGCGAACGCAGGCCGGCCGGGTTCAGGACCACGGTGCCGCCACTGCTCGCCACGAAGCGGCCGAAGTCGAGACCCCGGGCATTGCTCAGCGTGATTTGCTGGGCGAACGCATCGCGCGCGGGAATCGCAAGCAGCACCGGAATGGCGATGCCCACGATGCACGCGTACCTGAAGGAACGGTAACGGCGTACCAGCATGATCGGAAACGGACTGCGCCGCTACCCAAGCCTTAGTTGTACTCGACCGTTGCAGTGACCGAGCCCAAGTACTCGCCTGGCGCCTGGTTGGCGCCAACGGTCAGGTCGCCGCCAACGAAGAAGCTCTGGATGCCGGCGGCCCCGGTGCCTGCCAGCAAACCGCTGGTCAGGTCGCTCACTGGGGTCAAGGTCATCGTACCGCCGCCGCCCTCCCTGTTCAGAGGGGTCGCTGCGAGGACGATCGAGTAAGTCAGGCCGGCCTGACCGCTTACGTTGAACTGCGCCGCGGCGCCTGCGCCGGTCATCAAGGTCACGTCGCCGACTTTGCTGCGAGCACCGCCCGGGGTGACGGTCACGGTGCCGCCCGTTGCGCCGGCAGCGAAGCTGCCGAAGGCCAGGTCAGCGCTCTTTGCGATCTGGATCGGCGCGACGACGGTGCTTTTCGCGTCAGCGGAAACGCTCGCGGCGTTGGCATTGCTGGAGCCGGCGATTGCCAGCGCCAGGACGGCCAGGCGGAAACCATTCGAGGTGAAGCGGGTGTTCTTGGTCATGCTAGTCATCCTTGAAATTTTTGGAGGACCGGCCCGTAGAGCCGGACTTATCTAATAACGGGACCGAACGCGATGATGCTGGCTTGGAAACCAATTTCGTTGCCTTGCGGTATCGTCTTTCTATCGTGCAATAAAATAGTGTTCCTATTTTTGCCGTAGATCATCATTTCGGCAGTCTCGACGCATAAATAGAAAAAGCCGACAGAACATACCGCTGACGGTAGGTGGGCGAAGCTTCCGCTTGCGCAGGCGCAAGCGTTTCGGAGTCAAAAGGGGATGCGCCACCCGCGAATGGGGCGGCAGGACAAAAAGGGGCTTGGCGAGCGCCGATGCTGGTGTGTCTGGTCTTGGGTCAGGCCCGCAGCGCCCGCGCCGCGCGCACGCAGGCGGCCACCTGCGCCAGGATCGACGGCGGCACCGGCACCTCGCCGCGCAGCGCGCGCCCGATCCACGCGGCAGTCGCCGCCGCATCGCGCGCGTCCGGCACCTCGGCGAGGAGATCGGTCGGAGCGTCGCGCTCGACCAGCACCGTGCGTTGCCCGCCGTGGAACCAGTTGATCTGCTGGGCGCGGTGCGGGTTGGCCACGGTCTCCCCTTCGGTGCCGCGCATCAGGAAGGCGTCGCCGCGTGCCAAAGGCGCGGCTGTGGTGAAATACTCGCCCAGCGTTTGCAGGTATTCCGGATGGGTGTACGACACCAGCCGCAGCGCCGCGCCCTCGAAGGGCTGCAGGATTTTTACCAGCGTGTGCGTCGAGTTGCGCACGCCGAGGATGCGCCGCAGCGACAGCATCCACGCCAGGCGCGGCGCCAGGATCTCGATCGGCATGAAGGCCGGGCGAGACATGGCAAAAGCATCGTGCAGGTCTGCGCTGGTGGCCGCCGGGGCCAGGCCCATCTCGGCCAGGATCTCGGCGGTGGTGACGCGGCCCGGATCGGCCTGCACGCCATGCACCAGGGTCGGCACGCCCTCGCGCGCCAGCAGCAGGGCCAGCAGTGGGGTCAGGTTGGCGAGTTTGCGCGCGCCGTTGTAGCTGGGGATGAGCACCGGCGCGCAGTCGCCGGGCGGACTCGGCAAGGGCGCGAACGAGGCTTCGGCCGCATCCATGAAGCCGGCCAGCTCCTCGACGGATTCGCCCTTGATGCGCATGGCGAGCAGGATCGCGCCCAGTTCGAGGTCGGACACGCGGCTCTCGAGCATCGCTGTGTACAGCGCGGCGGCGTCCACGCGCGACATGCTGCGCGCGCCCTTGACGCCGCGGCCGATTTCCTTGATGAAGGCGGCGGCGGGGAAGGATTCAGATGGGGTTCGGGTATCGTTGTGCATGGCCTTAGCTTACACCGACATGCGTGCTGCTTGCTGCAAGCGAAATCCGCAAGCGGGCCGGTTTTGACAGGGACTGCTGCAAGGAGGCACAAATGGCGCTACACTCATCGATCCGACCCAGCCCAACGGACCGCCCCATGCAGATTACCCCCGATATCGAAAATACCAACGTCACCTCGTTTGGACGCATGCCGACACCAAGCGAGCTGCACGCCAGGCTGCCGCTTTCCGAACTCGCCTTCACCAACGTCATGGCGGGGCGCGCCGCGCTGCGCGACATCCTCGACCGCAAGGACAAGCGCCTGTTCGTGGTCGTCGGCCCCTGCTCGATCCACGACCCGGAAGCGGGCCTCGATTACGCGCGCCGCCTCAAGCAACTGCAGGCCGAAGTGGCCGAGACGATGCTGCTGGTGATGCGCGTGTACTTCGAAAAGCCGCGCACGACCACCGGCTGGAAGGGGTATATCAACGACCCCTTCATGGACGACTCGTTCCAGGTCGACGTCGGCATGCAGCGCGCGCGGCAGTTCCTGATCGACGTGTGCGAACTGGGCCTGCCGACCGCCACCGAGGCGCTCGACCCGATCTCGCCCCAGTACCTGGGCGATTTGATCGCCTGGACCGCCATTGGCGCCCGGACCACCGAATCCCAGACGCACCGCGAGATGTCCTCGGGCCTGTCGACGCCGGTCGGCTTCAAGAACGGCACCGACGGCGACGTCAGCATCGCGATCAATGCGGTGCTGTCGTCGGCCAATCCGCATGCGTTTTTGGGTATCAACGACAAGGGCGCGGTGTCGATCGTGCGCACGCGCGGCAACGCGTATGGCCACGTGGTGCTGCGCGGCGGCGGCGGCCGGCCGAACTACGATTCGGTGTCGGTGACCATCGCCGAACAGGCCTTGAAGAAAGCCGGGCTGCCGGCGAACCTGGTGGTCGACTGCTCGCATGCGAACAGCTACAAGAAACCCGAACTGCAGCCGCTGGTGATGTCGGACGTGATCCAGCAGATCAGGCATGGCAACAGCTCGCTGGTGGGCGTGATGATCGAGTCGAACATCGTCAGCGGGAACCAGCCGATTCCGGCGGACCTGACGCAGTTGAAGTACGGGTGTTCGGTGACGGATGGGTGTATCGCGTGGGAGGATACGGCGACGATGCTGCGCAATGCGCACCGGGATTTGATGCAGCGTCCGTAACACCGTCCTGCTGTTCATTGTGCGGGTAATGGTGGCCGAGGGCCGCAATTACCCGCCCTGCTTTACAATGCCACCTTCCGCTTTCCCCCTCTATTCCCCATGATTGTTCTCGGCGTCGAATCCTCCTGCGATGAAACCGGCCTGGCTCTGTACGATACCGAGCGCGGCCTGCTGTCCCATGCCCTGCATTCGCAGGTGGCCATGCACGAGGAGTACGGCGGCGTGGTGCCGGAGCTTGCCTCGCGCGACCATATCCGGCGCGCCCTGCCCCTGCTCCAGCAAACCCTGGAGCAGGCCGGCATCGACAAGTCCGACATCGACGCCATCGCCTACACCCAGGGGCCGGGCCTGGCCGGCGCGCTGCTGGTCGGTTCCTCGGTTGCCTGCAGCCTGGCGCTGGCGCTCGACAAGCCGGTGCTCGGCGTGCACCACCTGGAAGGCCACCTGCTGTCGCCGCTGCTGGCGACCGAGCGTCCGGCCTTCCCGTTCATCGCCCTGCTGGTCTCGGGCGGCCACACCCAGCTGATGCGGGTCGATGGCGTCGGCCGCTACACGCTGCTCGGCGAAACCCTGGACGACGCCGCCGGCGAGGCCTTCGACAAGTCGGCCAAGCTGCTCGGCCTCGGCTACCCGGGCGGGCCGGCGATCTCGCGCCTGGCGGAATTCGGCGATCCGAGCGCCTACACCCTGCCGCGCCCGATGCTGCATTCGAAGGACTTCAACTTCAGCTTTTCGGGCCTCAAAACGGCCGTGCTCACCGTGGTCAAGAACCACGAGGAGAAGGTGATCGCGAACATCTGCGAGCAGGACAAGGCGAATATCGCGCGCGGTTTTGTCGATGCGATCGTCGACGTGCTCACCGCAAAATGCGTCAATGCGCTGCGCCACACGGGCCTGAAGCGGCTCGTGATTGCCGGGGGCGTCGGGGCGAACGCGCAGCTGCGCGCTTCGCTGAACGCGGCGGCCGCCAAGCGCAAGTTCCGGGTGTTCTATCCGGAACTCGAGTTTTGCACCGATAACGGGGCGATGATCGCGTTCGCCGGCGCCCTGCGCCTGCAAGGAAATCCGCTTCTCGCCACGCGCGATTACGCCTTCAATGTGCGCCCGCGCTGGCCGCTCGACGAGCTGGAAGCTGCCTGAGCATCGAAGAACTGCGCCGATAAGCTTGCAGTGAACTTGCAAGCTTGACATCGATCCTACCGTGTGACCGCGCCGTGCCAAACGATGGCAATATCGGGCGGTTCAGTTTTCGGAGGCCTACATGCGCGTTGTTAGTTGGAACATTCACTGGGGCTGTGGGAAGGACGGGCGCATCCGCATCCACGCAATCATCGACGTGCTTCGCAGGCTCAACCCGGACGTCATCTGCCTGCAGGAAGTGGCAGCGAACCACCCGGACCTCGAAGGCAGCGCCACCGCCAACCAGTTCAAGCAACTGGCGGGCGCCTTTGGCGGTTACCACGCGATCGAGCACGCTCCCAGCGAAATCTACCGCAACAACGTCCCCCGCCTGTTCGGCAACCTGATCCTCTCGAAATACCGTATCACCCAGGCGCACCGGCACATGCTGCCCTGGCCGGCCGATCCGGGCCGCCCGCCGGGCATGCCGCGCGGCGCGATCGAGGTCGTGCTCGATGCGCCGGGCGCCAAGCTGCGCCTCCTGACCACGCACCTGGAATACCATTCGCCGCTGCAGAGGATGGCCCAGGTGCGCCGGCTCAGGGAACTGCATGCGGAGGCCTGCATGCGTGCGCACAGCTTCGCGGTGCATCCCGAGATGGACGCGCCCTACCAGCTCGGCCTGCGCCCGGCGTCGGCGCTGTACTGCGGCGATTTCAACATGGCGCCCGGCGCCGACGACTACAAGGCATGGCTGGCGCCCGGCGCCGACGGGGCCCTGGGCCTGGTCGACGCCTGGAGCGCGCGCCACCCCGGCCAGGGCCACGCACCGACCACCGGGCTGCATGGTTTTCCGTGGCCCGAAAAGCCGGACTGCTACGACTATTTTTTCGTGACCGAAGACCTGCTGCCGCGCGTGGCGGCGGTCGAGGTGCAGTCGGAGACGGCGGCGTCGGATCACCAGCCGGTGGTGCTGGACCTGGTGCCGGGGTCGGGCGGCTAGTCCGCCTGCGCCGCAATCTCGCGCAGCGCCCGCTCGAACACTTCCGGCGGCTGCCCGCCCGAGATCAAATGACGCTGGTTGATGACGATCGCCGGCACCGAACGGATGCCGGCGCGCTGGAAGAACTGTTCCGACGCGCGCACTTCGTCGGCGTAGTCGCCGCTCTCGAGGATGCGCTGCGCCTCGGTCGTGTCCAGGCCGACCTGGCCGGCCACGCGCACCAGCAGCTCGCGCGAGCTCGGGTCTTCGCAATGGGTGAAATAGGCTTCGAGCAGGGCGAGTTTCAGCGCGTGCTGGCGGCCCTGGGTTTCGGCCCAGTGCAGCAGGCGGTGGGCGTCGAAGGTGTTATAGATGCGGCCGCGGCGGGCCATGTCGAAGCTGAAGCCGACCGCTTCGCCGCGCTGGCGGATCATCTCGCGCGACTGGATCTGCTGCTCCAGCGACGACCCGTATTTTTCGGTGATGTGCTCGACGATGTCCTGGCCTTCGGGACCCATGTCGGGGTTCAGTTCGAAGGGCTGGAAGTGCAGCTCCGCGACCACATCGGGAGCGACGCGTTCGAGCGCCTGCTCCAGTGATTTAAGGCCGATCGCGCACCACGGGCACGATACGTCCGACACGAAATCAATCCTCAATTGCTTGCTCACGCGACACCGCCTTCCAGTTGGATGCCGGCGCACGGTGCGCCGGCTTGCGCGGTATGTGGGGATGGTCGGCAGGGAATCAACGGCGCTCGTGGCATGCTTGTCCTTACTTCTTCCTGGCGCCGGCGGCTTTGCTGCCGATGCGCGATTCCTTGCCGGCGATGAGGTTGCCGATGTTGGCGCTGTGGCGCAGCAGCAGGAGCGCGCTCATCGCGACGACGGCGAACAGGATCTCGTTCACGCCGAACAGCAGGCCGTAGTAGAACGGGGCGAAGATCGCGGCGATCAGTGCGGCCAGCGACGAATAGCGGAAGGCGTAGGCCACGACCAGCCAGGTGACGAGCGTCGCCACGCCCAGCCAGACGTTCAGGCCGAGCAGCACGCCGAGCGCGGTGGCCACGCCCTTGCCGCCGACGAAGCGGAAGAAGACCGGCCACAGGTGGCCCAGGAACACGGCGATCGCGACCAGCGCCACCCCGCCGTCGTCGACGCCGTATTGCGGGCCGAACCTGATCGCCAGCCATACCGCCAGCCAACCCTTGGCGCCGTCGCCGACCAGGGTCGCGATCGCCGCCTTCTTGCTGCCGCTACGCAGCACATTGGTCGCGCCCGGGTTCTTCGAGCCGTAGGTGCGCGGATCGGACAGGCCGAACACGCGGCTCATCACGACGGCAAAGGAAATCGAGCCGATCAGGTAGGCTGCGATGGTGAAAAGCACGGTGTTCATAATCTTGTCTCTCTGTTATTACCCCTCTGGCGGGCTCGTGAATATACACCAGCGCAGCAACGGAAGGTAGCGGAAGCTAGTCAGTCGGCCAGGGCGCACTGCACCGGCCTGGCGCCGAGCACGTCGACCAGCACGCCGGGGGCGATGCCGACCAGGTAGCCGCGCCGGCCGCCGTTGATGTAGATCTTGTCGATGGACAGGATCGATTCCTCGACATACACCGGCATCGCCTTGCGCGTGCCGAAGGGCGAGGTGCCGCCGACCAGGTAGCCCGAGTGGCGCTGGGCGACCTCCGGCTTGCAGGGCTCGACCTTCTTGCAGCCGATCTGGCGCGCCAGTTCCTTGGTCGAGACCTTGCAGTCGCCATGCATCAGCACGATCAGCGGCCTGGCCGCCTCGTCCTGCATCACCAGGCTCTTGACGACATCGTGTTCGGGCACCCCGAGTGCCTGGGAGGAAACGGCAGTGCCGCCATGGTCTTCGTAGGCATAGGGATGCTCGGAAAAAGCCACTCCCTCCTTGCGCAGGAACCCGGTGGCGGGTGTCTCGGACACGTGCTCTTTCTTGGCCATGCGTGATACGCTAAACACTGGAATAAAGGGTTTCTATTATGCAGCAAGAAATACGCTTTGCCACCTTCAACGTTTGCAACCTGGCCCCGCCTGGCGTGAAGCTGTACGACAACCTGCTGCCCACCACGCCCGCCGAATACGAAGCCAAGCTGAACTGGACCGCGCACCAGCTCGAC
>JAQGLR010000094.1 GCA_028292765.1 Massilia sp.
GACGGCGCGCCGGCCGTGCTGTCGGCGCGCGAATGGGCCGTGCTGGAAGCGCTGATCGCGCGCCCCGGCGTGGTGCTGTCGCGCCCCCAGCTCGAGGAAAAACTGTACAGCTGGCGCGATGAAGTGAGCAGCAATGCGGTCGAGGTGTATATCCACGGCTTGCGCAAGAAGCTGGGGAGCGACCTCATTCAAAACGTGCGCGGCGTCGGCTACATGGTGCCGAAGGCATGAAAGTGACCCACTCGCTGCGTGGGCGCCTGCTCTGGTTCCTGCTGGCGGCCATCACCCTGGCGGCACTGGCCCAGGCCTCGATCGCCTACCGCACGGCGCTCGACGACGCCGACCAGATCTTCGACTACCACATGCAGCAGATGGCGCTGTCGCTGCGCTCAGGCACGCCGCTGTCGAACACCGAAGCGCAGGAGCGGCTCGAGTCCGGCCCGGGCAACGACGACCTGGTGGTGCAGATGTGGTCTCCGGACGGCGTGCAGGTGTTTCACAGCGTCTCGCGCGCGCGCCTGCCGCAGCGCGCGGTGCTCGGTTTTTCCAACGTCAAGGCCAACGGCACCACCTACCGCGTGTTCTCGATCCAGACCAACAACCAGACCGTGCAGGTCGCGCAAGACCTTGCCGTGCGCCGCAACATGGCCGGCAACCTGGCGCTGCGCACGCTCGGGCCGATCGCGGTCATGATGCCGATCCTGATGGTGGTGGTCTGGTGGGTGGTCAGCGGCTCGCTGAAGCCGGTGGCGCGCGTGCGTTCGCAGGTGGCCTCGCGCCAGGCCGACGACCTGTCGCCGGTGTCCGAATCCGGCCTGCCCGACGAAGTGCGCCCGCTGGTGCATGAACTGAACCTGCTGTTCGGGCGCGTGCAGACAGCTTTCGACGCCCAGCAACATTTCGTCGCCGACGCCGCCCACGAATTGCGCACGCCGCTGGCCGCGCTGCGCCTGCAGGCGCAAAGCCTGGACCGCGCCGACAATCCCGAGGCGCGCAAGGTGGCGGTGGGACGCCTGACCGCCGGTATCGACCGCGCCACCCGCCTGGTCGAGCAGCTGCTGGTGCTGGCGCGCCAGGAAGCCTCGGCCGCGAACGGCGCCGCGACCCGGCCGGTGGACCTGGCCGAACTGGCACGCCGCACCGCCGGCGACCTGGTGGGTCTCGCCGCCGCCAAGGACGTCGACCTCGGCCTGCAGCATGCGGACGCCGTCACCATCGAAGGCCAGCCCGACGCGCTGCACATCCTGCTGCGCAACCTGGTTGAAAACGCCGTGAAATACACGCCTGGCGGCGGTACGGTCGACATCGCGGTGCGCGCCGACAAGAACAGTGCCACGATCAGCGTCGAGGACAGCGGCCCGGGCATCCCGCCCGAGGAACGCGAGCGCGTCTTCGACCGCTTCTACCGCGTGGCCGGCAGCGAAGCCGCCGGCAGCGGGCTGGGGCTCGCGATCATCAAGGCGATCGCCGAGCGGCATGGCGCCACGCTCAGGCTCGACAAGTCGGAACGCCTGGGTGGACTGGCGGCGACGGTGCGCTTCCCGCTGACGAAAACTGCCTGAACGCTGGGCGGAGGGACGTAGATACCGTCTGCCCGCTTGGCAGATGCATATCCCTCTTCAATAAATGTTAGTCATCAGTTACAGCTTCAGGTATCTTCTCGCAATGCCCGCCAAATAATTTCTCGGCGGAAGTTTAATATCAGAAGGGCAGACACATGTTGTCGCCGCCGCATTGCACGGAGAAGATGTAGATGAACGAGTTAGTTAGCACTATCAACGGCATTATCTGGAGTCCGGCCCTGATCGCCTTGTGCCTGGGCGTGGGCCTGTATTTTTCGCTGCGTTCGCGTTTCCTGCAGGTGCGCCATGCGAAGGAAATGCTCCGCCTGATGTTTGAAGGCAAAAGCTCGGAGCAGGGCGTGTCCTCGTTCCAGGCACTCTCCATGACGCTTGCCGGCCGCGTCGGTACCGGCAACATCGCCGGCGTCGCCACCGCGATTACCTTCGGCGGCCCGGGCGCCGTGTTCTGGATGTGGGCGGTGGCCTTCCTCGGCGCCAGCTCGGCCTTCGTCGAATCCACGCTCGGCCAGGTGTACAAGGAACAGATCGGCAAGGAATACCGCGGCGGCCCGGCCTTCTACATCGAGAAGGGCCTCGGCATGAAGTGGTATGCGCTGACCTTCGCCTTTGCCACCATCCTCGCGACCGGCCTCCTGCTGCCGGGCGTGCAGGCCAATTCGATTGCCGAAGGCCTGCAGACGGCCACGGGCCTGGACCGCAGCTACACCGCGGCGGGCCTGGCGATCGTGCTGGCCTTTATCATCTTCGGCGGCGTCAAGCGCATCGCCACCTTCGCCGAAGTCGTGGTGCCGTTCATGGCGCTCGGCTACATCCTGGTGGCCGTCGTCATCATCGCGCTGAACATCGAGCGCCTGCCTGGCGTGATGCAGCTGATCTTCAGCTCGGCCTTCGGCCTGGATGCCGGCTTCGGCGCCATTCTCGGCCTGGCGATCATGTGGGGCGTCAAACGCGGCGTGTACTCGAACGAAGCGGGCCAGGGCACGGGCCCGCACGCCTCGTCGGCGGCGGAAGTGAGCCATCCGGCCAAGCAGGGCCTGGTGCAGGGCTTCTCGGTCTACATCGACACCCTGTTCGTGTGCTCGGCAACGGCCTTCATGCTGCTCATTACCGGCCAGTACAACGTCGAGGGACCGGATGGCGCGGCCATGTTCACCGGCGTGAAAGGCGTGGCCAGCGGCCCGGGCTACGTGCAGACGGCGCTGGAAAACGTGATGCCGGGTTTTGGCGCGCTGTTCGTCGCCATCGCCTTGCTGTTCTTCGCCTTTACGACCATCGTCGCCTACTACTACATCGCCGAAACGAATATCTCCTACATCGACCGCCATGCACGCCACCCATGGCTGAAGTTCGCGCTGAAACTGGCGATCATCGGCGCCACCATCTACGGCACCGTGAAGACGGCCGACGTGGCCTGGGCGCTGGGCGACATCGGCGTCGGCCTGATGGCCTGGCTGAACCTGGTCGCCATCGTGCTGCTGCGTAACGTCGCCTTCAAATGCCTGCGCGACTACGAAGCGCAGAAAGCGGCCGGCAAGGACCCGCAGTTCGATCCGGTGGCGCTGGGCATCAAGGGCGCCGATTACTGGGAGCGGCGCGTTGCCGAGGGCAGGAAGGGCGGTACGACGCCTGACAAGGTCGAGACGGCGACCTGACGATCAGTGATTGAGTAAGGCAGGACAAACGGCAGCTTCGGCTGCCGTTTTGCCGTGTTGGGGCAGCGGCATAAAAAAAGGGACTGGCAAGCCAGTCCCTTCCGATTCTGCGCTGTTCGATTAATCGACGGTCGCGCCGCTCTGCTTCGCCACCTTCGACCACTTGGCCGATTCGGCCTGGACGAATTTGGTGAAGTTTTCCGGCGTATCGCCGACGTAGTCCGAACCGGTGTCGGTGCGGATCTTTTCGAATTCCGGCGACTTCATGAACTTGATGGTTTCGGCATTGATCTTGGCGATGACCGGCTTCGGCGTCCTGGCCGGTGCGAACAGGCCGTACCAGGCATACGATTCGACGGCCGGCACACCCAGTTCCGCGAAGGTCGGCACGTTCGGCAGCAGCGGCGAGCGCTTGGCGCTGGAGATGGCGATCGGGCGCACTTTGCCGCTCTTAATGTGCGGCATGATCGCGATGGTGCTGTCGAACATGATCGGGATGTGGCCGCCCAGCAGGTCGGAAATCGCCGGCGCCGAACCCTTGTACGGGACGTGTACCATGTTCAGCTTCTGCACGCTGTTGAACAGTTCGCCGGTCAGGTGCTGCGGCGTGCCGGCGCCCGAGGACGCGTACGAGAACTGGCCTTTCTTCGACTGGATGTGGGCGATCAGTTCCTTCAGGTTTTTCGCCGGCACCGAAGGGTGGGCCACCAGCACCAGCGGTACGCGCAGCAGGTTGCTGACCGGCGCCAGGTCCTTCAGCGGATCGAAGGTCATGCCCTTGTAGATGCTCGGGTTGATGACGATCGGTGCGCTCGAGGTGATCAGGAGGGTGTGGCCGTCGGGCTGGGCACGCACCACGGCGGCCGTGCCGATGTTGCCGCCGCCACCGGCGCGGTTATCGATGATGAAGGACTTGCCGAGGCTTTCGGTGAGCTGCTTGGCCCACGGACGCGCCGCGATGTCGGACGGGCCGCCCGGTGGCCACGGCACCACGACATTCACATTCTTGGTCGGCCAGTTCTGGGCAATGGCGCTCATCGACACGACCGAGGCCGCGAAAGCGATGGCAAGCGATTTGGTAGAGAGAAGCTTCATATCCGACATCCTTTGGTTGATTGTCCATCTGACTACAAAGATTCTACACGAACGGCGGTTGGGCGAAATACCGGTTTTCCTTAGCGTGCCCGGGTCTTAAAACTTGTGCCACAGGCGCGCGAAATACGCCGCGCCATTCAGGCCGAACTGCACGCTCTCGTACTTGAAGCCGTTGTCGGTTTCGTTCGGGTCCTGTGCGGTCGGCGTGACGTCGAAGATATTGGTGCCGCCCACGGTCAGCCTGGTGCGCTCGCTGAACGACCAGCTGAACGACAAATCGGCCGAGGTCTTCGCTTCGTAGTGCGCGTTCGGTACCGGCGGGCCCGAGAAGGTGCCCAGCGTCTGCGGACCGAAGTGGATGATGCGGAAGTCGCTGCCGAACTTGCCCCGCGTGTACTCGAAGCCGAGCGTGGCCTTGCGGCGCGGACCGCCCTGTTCGATGAACAGGCGTTCGCGCTCGGACAGCAGCACGTCCTCGAAGCCCACCAGCGCACTCGGCGCGTGCACGCCCGTCACTTCGGTCTCGCTGAAGTTCATCGCCAGGAAGGTGTTCAGGCGCCCGGCGCCAAGGGGCATGCGGTGCGCCAGCGTCAGGTCCAGGCCCTGGGTCCTGGTGTCGATCGAGTTCACGAAGAACTGGGCCTGGCCCACGCCCAGCGACTGCAGCGTCGCGCCCAGCGCCGGGTAGTTCTCGGCGTCGAAACGTCCCGACAGCACGATGCGGTCGTCGATGTCGATGCGGTACAGGTCGGCCGTCACGGAGGTCGCCTGCGACGGCGTCCAGGTGGCGCCAAACGTAAAACTCTTCGACTTTTCTTCGGTCAGCGCCGGGATGCCGGCGGCGTTCGCCACCGCGCCGCCGTTCGGCGCCAGCACCACGTCCAGCGGCTGGCCGTTGACGAAGTCGGTGAAGGTCGAGGAGAAGTGCGCCTGCTGCAGCGAGGGCGCGCGGAAGCCCGTGCTGGCCGAGCCGCGCACCAGCACGTTGCCGCCGAGTTTATACGCGGCCGCCAGCTTGCCGTCGGTGGTCGAGCCGAAGTCCGAGAAGCGCTCGTGGCGCAGCGCGCCCAGCAGCTTGAAGCGGTCGGTGATGTCCGCTTCCAGGTCGATGTAGGCGGCCGTGCTGTGACGGCTGCGGTCGGTCGCGTCGCCCGGCTGGAAGCCCGGGAAGCCCTGGCTGCCGGCGTTGCCGCCGACACCGACGCCGTCGACGTCGACGTACGAACCCGGCTCGCCGGCGAAGATCTTGTAGTTCTCGCGGCGGTGCTCGAAGCCGAAGGCCGCGTTCAGGCCACCGAGGACGCCGGCGTAGTAGCGGCTGAAGTCGGCGTTGGTGGTGAGCTGGCGGAAGTCGAAGCCGCCCGCGCCGAAGGAACTGGCGCTGACGCCGCGCCCGCCGTTTTCCAGGTCGCGGTTCGCGATCGAGGCATTCAGCGTATTGGCGATCGTGTAGTCGAGGCGGTTGTAGCCGTAGGTCTGCGAAAAGTCGCCGCTCCACTCGCCGAACCTGGTGCGGAAACCGAGCGTGCCGTAGCGGTCGTCGAGGTCGCCGTTGATGAAGGGGACGAAGCCGTTCGGGTACATCGCCGCCGAATTGCGCGACGGGATGTCGTCGGAGCCGATGCCGCCGCGCGCGAATGCGGCCGACGAGGCGTCGCGGCGCTGCACCCCCAGCGTCATGTACATCCTGCCTTCGCCGACCGGGATATCGCCATTGATATAAACGGTTTGGTTTTCGGTCTTGCTGTCGCCGATGATGCGCGGATTGCCTTCCTCGGCGCGGTTCGAGCGGCCGCGGTACAGGTATTCGCCGGTCACCCCAAAAGTGCCGCCGGCCACCGCCACGCCGCAGTAGGCCGAGGCCAGCCAGTTTTCGCCGTCGCCTTCCTGGTACTGGCCATAGCCCGTCACCGCTTCGCAGCCGAGGCTCTTTTTCAGTTCGATGTTCATCACGCCGGCGATCGCGTCCGAGCCGTACTGGGCGGCGGCGCCGTCGCGCAGCACCTGCACGTTGCGGATCGCCAGCAGCGGGATTGCATTCATGTCGGTGCCGGTGTTGCCGCGGTTGCGCGCGCCGAACAGGTTCACCAGCGCCGTCGTGTGGCGCCGCTTGCCGTTCACCAGCACCAGGGTCTGGTCGGAACCGAGGCCGCGCAGGGCGGCCGAATCGACCAGGTCGGCGCCGTCGGCGCCGCTCTGGCGCGTCGAATTGAACGAGGGCGAGATGTTGGTCAGCGTCTGCGCGAGGTCGAACTGGCTGCCCTGTTCCGCGAGGCGGGTCATCGGGATGATGTCGACCGGGACCGGCGTGTCGGTGCTGGAGGCGGCGCCGGTGCGGCGGGTGCCGACCACGTGCACGCTTTGCACAGCGGCGGCAGGATCAGCTGAAACTGCGGCGGTGTCAGGGGTGGCGGTCTGGGCGAAAGCCGACGGGGCGAGGGCGAGGGCGTTTGCGCCGTACAGGGCAAACAGCACGGCGCGGCGCATTGGATGTTGGTTGAGCATGCAGCTTCTCCAGGAGGCAAAACGGCATGCTAAACAATATGGCCGGATCGACCAAGGCGATGTGTCGGAAACGCAACGGTTGCAAAAAAAGGCCACCCTCTGCAGGAATCATGGAAATGCGCGAAAATGGCGGGTTACACCTGTTATCTTCGCGCTATATGACCTCTTTGGCATCCCCCATCCTTCCTCGCCGCGCCGACCTCAATGTGAGGCCGCTCGGCATTGCGCTCGTCCTCATCGTGCTCGGCGCCTGGTACCTCGCACAGAACGTCGGCGCGAAGCACGCTGCGCTGTTCGTGGTCGGTGCGCTGCTTGGCCTGACGCTGTATCACGCCGCGTTCGGCTTCACCTCCGCCTGGCGCGTCTTCATTGCCGATGGGCGCGGCGCCGGCCTGCGCGCGCAAATGCTCATGCTCGCCGTCGGGGTGGCGCTGTTCTTCCCGGCGCTCGCCGGCGGCACGCTGTTCGGCACCCCCGTCACGGGACTCGTGCAGCCCGCCGGCACCTCGGTGATCGTGGGCGCCTTCATCTTCGGTATCGGCATGCAGCTGGGCGGCGGTTGCGCGTCCGGCACGCTGTATACGGTCGGCGGCGGCAGCACGCGCATGGTCGTGACGCTCGTCTTCTTCATCGTCGGATCGCTGATCGGCACCGCCTGGATGCCGTTCTGGACCTCGCTGCCGCAACTCGAGCCGATCTCCCTCGTCAAGACGCTGGGCCTGGCCCCCGCGCTGCTGCTGAACCTGGCCGTGTTTGCGCTGATCGCGTACGTCACGATCGTGGTCGAAAAGCGCCGTCACGGCCGGCTCGTCCCCGCGCCAGTGCAGCCGTCGCCCACTTCGCCATGGCTGCGCGGTCCGTGGCCGCTGGCGGCCGGCGCCCTCGCACTCGTCGTGCTCAACTTCGCGACGCTCGCGCTGTCGGGCCGGCCGTGGGGCGTGACCTCCGCGTTCGCGCTGTGGGGCGCCAAGGCCGCGGCGCTGGTCGGCATCGACACCGCGAGCTGGGCCTACTGGTCGACCAAGGCCAACGCCGCCGCGCTGGCCGCGCCGGTGTCGAACGACGTGACGTCGGTGATGGACATCGGCATCGTGCTCGGCGCGATGCTGGCGGCGGCGCTGGCGGGCCGCTATGCGCCGGTCTGGCGCCTGCCGCTGCGCTCGCTCGTCGCGGCGGTGGTCGGCGGCTTGCTGCTCGGTTTCGGCGCGCGCCTCGCGTATGGCTGCAACATCGGCGCCTACTTCAGCGGCATCGTCTCGGGCAGCCTGCACGGCTGGCTGTGGTTAGTGGCCGCCTTCTTCGGCAACGTCCTCGGCACGCGCCTGCGTCCGCTGTTCGGGCTCGAAGTCGAACGCGTGAAGCAGGGCGGGTGCTGAAACCGCGGGTGCAGGTCGCGGCCAATGGCTGCTATGTCTGTTTCCGCACTGAACGATTTCGTGCCCCGTCGTATGCTGAGGATGTGGCCCAGGCAAATATGGGCCTGATCCGATGACTGCAGTGTACCGACAATGACCACGCCCAATTCCGCCGCTACCGGCTCCCCTGCTCGCGAGGTCCCGGCGGCACCCGAAAAAAGAGGCCGGGCCGCTCCCTTGTCGCTGGCCGCATGGAAGCAATTCGTGAATGTGGCAAAGCCTTATTGGCTGGAGGACGAAAAGAGGACGGCCTGGAGCCTGCTGCTGCTGTTGATCGTGCTGATGCTGGTCGAGACCAAGTTCGCAGTCATGCTGAACGACCAGGCCGGCGAGATGACCTCGGCGCTGGCAGGCAAGGATGGCGACCGCTTCTGGGCATCGGTGCGGGCCTGCCTGTTCATCCTTGCGTTCGCCATACCGATCTACGCCTTTTATTACTACATGCGCGACCTCTTCGCCAACCAGTGGCGGCGCTGGCTGACCAGCCGTTTCCTCGATGGCTATCTGAAGGGGCGCAAATATTACGAGCTGGGATCAAGCAGCGAGATCGACAACCCCGATCAGCGCATCAGCGAAGACATCAACACCTTCACCGGGCGATCCATCCACTTCCTGCTGATCTTTCTGGGCTCGATCATGCAGCTGGTGGCTTTCAGCGCCGTGCTGTGGTCGATTTCGCATGTGCTGGTCGGCGTGCTGGCGCTGTATGCGCTGCTGGGCACCGTTGTCGCCCTCTGGGTATTCGGCAGCCCGCTGATCCACCTGAATTTCTGGCAGCTGCGGCGCGAGGCGGATTTTCGCTTCAGCCTGATGCGCGTGCGCGAAAACGCCGAATCCATCGCCTTTTACCGTGGCGAAGCGCAGGAGCGTGCGCACATCGACAGCACCTTCGACAAAGTGATCCATAATTTTGCCAGGCTGATCAAAAAGCAACGCTCCCTCAACCTGTTCCAGCGCACCTTCAGTCAACTCACCCTGGTCCTGCCGTTCGTGATCCTGGCCGAAGGCGTCCTGTCGGGCGAGCTGGAAGTGGGGCGGGCGACACAGGCGGCCGGGGCGTTTACTGCCGTGCTCGCTGCCGTGGGCGTCATCGTCGACAACTTCGAGAGCCTGAGCCGCTTCGTGGCGGGCATCGGCCGCCTGCAGGCATTGTCCAACCTTGTACTGCCCAACGGCGAGCGCAGGAACCTTGCCAACGACAAGCAGCAGCGCATCCAGACGCGTCCTGGGGAACACCTCGCGCTGGAATCGCTCACGCTGCGTCCGCCGCAATCCGAACGGGTGCTCATCAAGGAGTTGAGCCTGATCCTGAAGCCGGGCGATGCCCTGCTCATTACCGGCGACAGCGGCTGCGGCAAAAGCTCGCTGTTGCGTGCGATCGCGGGTTTGTGGCACACAGGCAGCGGCGTGATCCATCATCCGCCCATGGAAGAGCTCTTCTTCCTGCCCCAGCAGCCCTATCTGCAATCGGGCACCCTGCGCAGCCAGCTCATCTACCCCAGCGCGCAGTCTCTCCTCTCCGACGAGCAGCTGCTGGACATATTGGAACAGGTTCACCTGCCGTACCTGGCCGGGCACGTGGGCGGCCTGGACGCCGTACAAGACTGGGAAAAGCTGTTGTCGGTAGGCGAGCAGCAGCGCCTGGCCTTCGGGCGCGTGCTGGTGCATCAGCCGCGCATCGTCATCCTCGACGAAGCAACCAGCGCGCTCGACAGTGGCAACGAAGCGTCGCTCTATGCGCGCCTGCGCGGCAGCGGAACCACCCTGATCAGCATCGCCCACCGCGCCGCGGTGCTGCGCCACCATACCCATGTGCTGCGATTGATGGGCGGGGGCGCGTGGGAGGTGCATGAAGCAGGTGGGTATCAATTCGACGGGCCCCTTGCCGGAGTGCCGGGTAGCGGTAGCACCCCACGGCGGGCGCCGCAGGCGAGCCGGATGGCAGTTGCGGGGTAGGCGGGCAACATCAACGTGCCCTGGCTTTCCTTGCCGACGGAGTCGGGGGATGGGCGCTCAAGGTCGGCTGCGGATGCAATACGCGATTCAACGCACTCATGCATGCCCTGGAGGCCGGCGGCGTTTTTCATTTCTCGGCAGGAGGCCTTGACTCGCCTGCAGAGCACGTCGACTCGGCGATGGGCCCGAGCGTCTGCTACGGCAGCCTCGGCATACCCGGACTGCTCGAGGTGATCAGGGAAGCGGGTTGTATTTGCAGGCACCTGGACTTTGATCAGTATCCGGAGAAGCATCTCTGCATCATCGTCCAGCAAGCCGGCCAAGCAATCCGTACGCGGCAGGGGTAGGGCAGCGTAGTTCGTCTGATTGAGGTTACAATGAATTGCCGCGTTGCAACACGAGAGCTCACTTTACACTACGATGGTCGACCTGAAAGAAAGAGCTGTGAAGCATCTCGGATACGTTGGCATCACGATCATCACGTTTATCGGGCTGAACTGGATCAATGAAGTTGTGTTCATTCAACTCGAGCAAAGTAACGGGATCAATTGGGTGTTCCTCCCCGCCGGAATCCGACTCCTGGCAACGCTGCTTTTTGGGTTCGCCGGCTTCGCAGGCCTGCTCCTGGCAAGCCTCTACCTCAACTTCCACCATTTCGTCTTCCAGGACGACGTCCGTGCAGTGAGTGGTGCGGTCGCCGCGGCGGGTGGTCCTTACCTCGCCTATCTTTTCGCGAAACACTGGTTTGATTTAGGGCCGCGTCTCAGGAATCTGACAGCGCAGCGGCTCTTGTTTACCGGGGTGCTATGTGGACTCATGAGTCCTGTTTTTCACCATGCGTTCATGTGGGTTCAGACCGGGCTGGTGGACTGGACTGCGCTGATAGCGATGATCACTGGCGATATCGTTGGCATTCTTATCGTGCTGTGCATCGCAAAGGGCCTGATCACACTGACTGATCCTCGCGATGTGGATGCCCATCTTGATTAGGGGATTGTGGTTCGTCACGAACCCGCCCGCCGACCAGCACCACGTTTGCGTCGGGCGCCGTCCCCATCCTGCGACAGGGTCATGTGAATCCTTGTATCCGCACGGAAATGATTGATTAGTTGATCTCGTCGGCCATATACTGTGTTTTTATACAGTA
>JAQGLR010000116.1 GCA_028292765.1 Massilia sp.
CCGGCCCTCTCGAACGCCCTCAACCAGGCGCGCGAACCCGGCCTCACGCTCGTCATCGGCAACAAGAACATCTCCTCCTGGTCGATGCGGCCCTGGGTGGCGGCGGTCGCGTTCAACATTCCGTTCACCGAAGTGCGCGTCCTGCTCGACCGGCCCGACACCGCCGCGAACATCGCCCGGTATTCGCACGCCGGCCGGGTGCCGGTGCTGCTCGCCGGCGACATCACGATCTGGGACAGCCTGGCGATCTGCGAATACCTGGCCGAGCAGTTCCCCGACAAGCACCTGTGGCCGCAGGACGTGGCGGCGCGCGCGCTGGCGCGTTCCATCACCGCCGAGATGCACTCCGGTTTCGCGGCGCTGCGCAACGACATGTCGATGAACATCCAGGCGCGCCTGCCTGGGCGCGGCCGCACGCCCGGCGCCCAGGCCGACATCGGCCGCATCTGCGAGATCTGGGAAGACTGCCTGGCGCGCTTCGGCCACCGCGGTTTCCTGTTCGGCGAGTTCTCGATTGCCGACGCCTTCTACGCGCCGGTGGTGATGCGTTTCCTGACCTATGGCGTGAGCCTGGCGCCGGCCTTGCAGGCCTATTGCGAACGCATGCTGGCGCATCCGGCGCTAGCGCGCTGGGTTGCCGAGGCGATGCTGGAAACCGACGCGACCCCGATGCACGACGCCGACCTGCCGCGTGCATGATTGAAGTCATGGCGATGAAGACCTATGTCGTCGGCGGCGCCGTGCGCGACGAGCTGCTCGGGCTGCCGGTGCAGGACCGCGACCACGTCGTCGTCGGCGCCACCCCCGACGAGATGCTGGCGGCCGGCTTTCGCCCGGTCGGCAAGGATTTTCCGGTGTTCCTGCACCCTGGCACGCAAGAGGAATACGCGCTAGCGCGCACCGAGCGCAAGACCGCGCCCGGCTACCACGGCTTCGTGTTCCACACCTCTCCCGACGTCACGCTGGAGAGCGACCTGGTGCGGCGCGACCTGACCATCAACGCCATGGCGCGCGCCGAAGACGGCAGCATCGTCGACCCCTACGGCGGCCAGCGCGACCTCGAAGCGCGCCTGTTCCGGCACGTGTCCGAGGCCTTTGCCGAAGACCCGGTACGGATCCTGCGCCTGGCGCGTTTCGCCGCGCGCTTCCCGGATTTCACGGTCGCCGACGAGACGCTGGCGCTGATGAAAAAGATGGTGCTTGAGGGCGAAGTCGATGCCCTCGTGCCCGAGCGCGTCTGGCAGGAACTGTCGCGCGGCCTTATGGAGCAGCGCCCGTCGCGCATGCTGGCCGTGCTGCGCGACTGCGGCGCCCTGGCGCGCATCCTGCCCGAACTCGATGTGCTGTGGGGCGTGCCGCAGCCGCCGCTGCACCATCCGGAAGTCGACACCGGTGTCCACATGATGCTGGTGATCGACGTTGCGGCCGAACGCGGCCACACGCTGGCCGTGCGCTTCGCCGCGCTCATGCACGACCTCGGCAAGGGCATCACCCCGCCCGATAAATGGCCGGCCCACCACGGCCACGAAGGCATGGGCACGAAGTTGATTTCCGGCGTCTGTCGTCGCCTGAAGGTGCCGAACGACTGCCGCGACCTGGCCCTGATGACCGCGCGCGAGCACGGCAACGTCAGTCGCGCCGAAATCCTGCGCGCCAATACCATCGTCACCCTGTTCGAGCGCTGCGATGCCTTTCGTAAACCCGAGCGCTTCGCCGACATGCTGGCGGCCGCCGAATGCGACGCGCGCGGGCGCGGCCATGAGACGCACGAGATGCGCACGCGCGCCTATCCGCAGGGACCCTACCTGCTCGGCGCTTTGACGGCCGCGCGCGCCGTGAACGCCGGCGAGGTCGCGGCGCGCCACGCCGACCAGCGCGACAGGATTCCCGAAGCCGTGCACCGCGAGCGCGTCAACGCCGTCTCGCGCTGGATCTACAGCGCAGGGCGCGCCGGGACGCAGGCCTGGATGCGGTGCGGCGCCGGGCCGACATTGGCCTAGGCATGGTGACTGGACGGCTTCGCTGCTTTTTCGTATAGTCGAGCGATTCGCACAGCCGGGGGCAGCCAATGTACGGAATCGACGTCAAGGCAGGCTGGCGTGCCGCGCCCTTCGGCATTTACGGGGTGACGCTGGTCTTTGTCCTCGCCTCGACCGCGGCGCGGGTGGTGGCGATGTTCGGGCCCGGGGCCTGGCGCGGGATCTTCCTGCTGGTATGCATCGCGATGGCGGCCTTGCCCTGGGTGGTGCTCAGCCGCACGGGGCGGCGCCAGGTCGGCCTGCAGCGGCCGCGCCACCTGGCCTGGCTTCCGCTCGCCCTGGTCCTTGGCGGACTGGCTGCCAGCGCCTGTTTCTGGTTCGGCTTTATCCTGTACGGCGCCGGTCCCGATCACCCGTTCGTCAGCATCGCCCGCAGTTTCCGGCAGCAACCGGCTCCCGGCTTCAGCCTGCTCCAGCTGCACCTGATGTTCACCATCATCGCCATCCTGTTCAGCCCGATCGGCGAAGAAATCTTCTTCCGCGGCTTCCTGCAAAAAGTGCTCGAAGACCGCCACGGCCGCGCCCGCGCCACCGTCATGCAAGCGGCGCTGTTCGCGCTGGTGCACCTGTGCCACCACGGCATCCTGGTGACGGCGGCCGGTATCGTCGTCCAGCCGGTCTCGGGCGCCCTGTGGGTGGCGCAGATGTTCCTGCTGTCGCTGATGTTCGCCTGGCTGCGCCGTCGCAGCGATTCGATCGTGCCGGCGATTGCCGCCCATGCCGCCTTCAACGCCGCAATGAACCACTGGATTTTCACGCAGCTCTGGAGTTAATTGTTACAAGACGTACGACGTGCGCGAGGGGCGGGGCGGTTTTGCTATGCTCCGTGAATGAGTAGACTGTTGCGACAGACGGACCGGTTGTTCGCGGCGTTCATGCGCCGCCTGGAGACGATGCACCCCAAGCGGCGCCTGCATGTCGGCGCCATGGCGGCACTGGCGCTGGTGGGCCTGCTGGCTTTCCTCTACACCCGTACCACCGGCGTCGACCTCGACACCCGCAACCGCGTGATGTTCGACCTGCAGGAGCTGCGCCAGCTCGACGCCGAATGGGACGCCAACCTGCTGCGCGCCCACATCGGCAGCGGCGCGGCCGATGCCCGCCTGGCGACGACGCTGCCCCAGATCAAGGAACTGCTTGCCAGCATCGGCGAGGCGCTGCCGCCGAAGCACGGTCGCGGTGCGAAGCGGGCGCACGCGGCGCTGGCGGAGTCGCTGCGCATCAAGGCCGGCCTGGTCGCCCGCTTTCGCACGCTCAACCTGCCGCTGCGGGCGGCGCTGGTGTCGCTGCCGCCCGCGCTGGCCGACCTCAAGACCGAGCTCGGCGGCATCGAAGGCGCGCTCGCGCCCGGCCACCTGGTACTGCGCCTCGACGGGGTGCTGAACGACCTGCTGGCCGATACCCTGCGCTACAACCTGATGCCGGCGCCCGCGCTGGCGCGCCGCATCGAAGGCAACCTGGCGCAAGTCGAAGGGCAGAAGGAGCGCTTTTCGCTGGCGGTGGCCGAACAGATCGACGCCATCGCGCGCGACACGCGCACGATCCTCGCCAACCGTCCGCTTGAAAACGAGGTCGAAGCACGCATCGCCGCGCTCGGCACCGGCGAATCGATGGCACGCCTCTCGCGCGAACTCGACCGCGCCTTCCAGGCCGAAGTGCTCGAGCGCCAGCGCTACCGCGGTTTCCTGTTCGCCTATTCGATCCTGCTGCTGGCCCTGCTGGCCTATGTCGGCTGGCGCCTGCGCCGCAGCTACCGCATCATCAACGACGTCAACCACCGCCTGCAGGCGGCCAACGACACGCTGGAACAGCGCGTGGCCGAGCGCACCGCCGAACTCGAGGCGCAGTCGGCCAAGCTCGCGCGCCTGGCGCAGCACGACAGCCTCACGGGCCTGGTCAACTACGGCCAGCTGACGCGCCTGCTGGAGCTGGCGCTGGTGCGCGCGGTGCGGCGCGACAGCGTGGTGGTCGCCATGTTCATCGACCTCGACGGCTTCAAGGGCGTCAACGACACCTGGGGCCACGCCACCGGCGACCTGGTGCTGCAACTGGTCGCGCGCCGCGTCCAGAAAGTGCTGCGCGCCGAAGACGTGCTGGCGCGCCTGGGCGGCGACGAGTTCGTGGTCGTGCTCGAGGGCGTCGGCTCGCCCGAGGGCGCGCTGCGCATCGCGCGCCTGGTGCTCGACCAGATCGAAGGCATTACCGAGGCCGACGGCAATCCGGTCTCGATCTCGGCCAGCATCGGCATTGCCGCCGCGCGCGGCCGCGTCGCCGCCGACGCCGGAGCGGCGGCCCTGCTGGCCGACGCCGACCATGTCATGTACGCCGCCAAGCAGGCCGGCAAGGGCACGTTTGTGATCAGCCCGAAGGCGCAGTGGAAGACCGAAGCGTCGGCCAGCCCGGCTTGAGGCGGCGCCGTCCCGCGCGCCGGCCGCACCCGATTCCGCTACAATGGCACCGATGGTGCAGTGCACAAAAACGGAAGCGAAGAATGCGTGACAACCCGCCTGATGACCCGCGTGACAAGCCGCGTCACTACGCGATAATGAACTGGTTCGCCAGCCTGGCCGGCACGGCCGAGCGGCCGGCGGTACTGGTCAAGGCCCTGGGCAAACGCGACCGTCGCCGCATGCTGCGCCATTTCCTCGCGCTCGATGACGCCGACCGCCTGCTGCGCTTCGGCACCGTGCTGCCGGACGAGCAGGTCCACGCCTATGTGGACAAGATCGATTTTTCGCGCGACATCGTGTTTGGCGTGGTCAGCCGGGTGTTCCAGCTGGTCGGCGTCGGCCACCTGGCGTTCGCGCCGCGGGAGCCGGGAAGCCCCGGCGCCACCGCCAAACCCAGGGTCGCCGAGTTCGGCGTGTCGGTATCGAAGTCGGCGCGCGGGCAGGGCGTGGGCTCGCGCCTGTTCGAGCGCGCAGCCATCCACTGCCGAAATTCCGACATCGACACCCTGTACATGCAATGCCTGTCGACCAACCGCACCATGATGCACATCGCCAAAAAAGCGGGCATGCAGATCAAGCGCGAATATGGCGAAGCCGAAGCCTACCTGCACCTGCCGCCCCCGAGCCCGGGCAGCGTGATGCGCGAGGCGGTGGAAGAGCAGTTTGCGTTGATCGATTACACGGTGAAAGCGAATGCGCGCGCGGCGGTGAAGTGGTTCAAGCCCCGCAAACGCGCAGAGTAAGATCAGCGCCCCGCCGCTTCCCCAATCGGCAAGGCCGTCGTCTCCTTGATCCTTTGCAGCGCAAAGCTCGACTTCACGTCCAGCACCGACGGGTGGCGCAACAGGGTCGCCATCATGAAGCGCGAGAAGTGGTCCATGTCTTCCACGTGCACGCGCAGCAGGAAATCCATCTCCCCGGTCATCGCATAGCAGGCCACCACTTCCGGCCAGGTCGCCACCGCTTGCGCGAATTCGAAGCGCGGCGAGGTCGCCGGCACGCGCGAGTTGGCCGGGCCTTCGCTGTGCTTTTCCAGGCGCACGTTCACATACGCCAGCAAGCCCAGGCCGATCTTGTCCGAGTCGACCAGCGCCACGTACTGGCGGATCACGCCGGCTTCTTCCAGTCGCTTGATGCGGCGCAGGCAGGGCGAGGGCGACAGGTTCACCCGCTCGGCCACGTCCTGGTTCGACAGGCGCCCGTCGGCCTGCAGGATCTCGAGGATCTTGCGGTCGGTTTTATCCAATTCGATCTTTGACATAAATTTCCCTTCGCCTCAGCAGAACCGCAATTTTATTGCGCAACTGACTCGGCGTGGGGAATTGATTGGTATTTAATGCCGGTCGCACAAGACTATACTGTTGCGGACAACGGAGGAGACTTTCTCCGGGCGGCGCACCCAATAAAAACAATGCCGCCAAGCGAACCCCAACGGAGACAAGCCGCCATGAACGCACCCCTGGACCGTTCCCAGCTGCAGCCGCCGCCGCCGCCGGAGCAGCAGCCGAACCACGAGATCACGCTCGACGACAAATGGACTTTGGAGCGCGGGCGCGCTTTCATGACCGGCACCCAGGCGCTGATCCGCCTGCCGATGCTGCAGCGTGAGCGCGACGTCAAAGCCGGCCTGAACACCGCCGGCTACATCACCGGCTACCGCGGCTCGCCCGTCACGTCGGTCGACCAGACCGCGATGAAGGCGAAGAAGCACCTCGACGCCCACCACGTCAAGTTCCACCCGGGCATGAACGAAGACCTGGCGGCGACCGCCGTCTGGGGCACCCAGCAAACCAACCTGTACAAGGACGCCAACTACGACGGCGTGTTTGCCATGTGGTACGGCAAGGGTCCGGGCGTGGACCGCTGCGGCGACGTTTTTAAACACGGCAACAACGCCGGCTCCGCCA
>JAQGLR010000457.1 GCA_028292765.1 Massilia sp.
AACATCCGCATGGTGCCGCTGACCACGCGCGAACCGCGCCCGATGCTGCTGCGCGGCGACATCGATCTCGCCGTCGGTTTCTTCCCGGGCGTGGCCGCCCAGTTGTCGTACGAAACGGGCTCGCCGATCCGCCACGAACGCCTGTATTCGGGCCAGTACGTGTGCGTGATGCGCAAGAACCACCCGCTGGTCCAATCCAAACTCGACCTCGACACCTACTGCAAAGCGAACCACCTGCTGGTGAGTTTTTCCGGCCGCGCACACGGCTTGGTTGATGAGGCCTTGGCCCAGATGGGCCGCGAGCGCCGCATCCTGCTGACCGTGAACCAGTTCTTCACGGCCGGGCGCGTGGTGGCGAATTCGGATTTGATCACGGTGCTGCCGAAGCACCTGATGGTCTCGACCGGCATGACGGAATCGCTGGTCTGGCGCGAACTGCCGTTCGCGCTGCCGGCCGTGCACCTCGACATGCTGTGGCACGAACGCGACGGCCGCAGTCCGGCCCACCGCTGGCTGCGCAGCAACCTGGAAGCGACGGCGGCGCAGGCGACGCAGACCAAGACGGATCGCCAAGCGGCCTAGGGTGTCACCCTACCGAATCGGCAACTTCGTCGTATTTTTCACCTCTTCCATCACCGCATACGTGTGCGTTTCCCGCACACCTTTCTGCAACAAGGTCTTGCCGAGGAATTCGCGGTAGGCCGCCATGTCCTTCACCCGCGCCTTGACGAGGTAATCGAAGCCGCCGGCCACCATGTGGCATTCCAGCACTTCCGGAATCAGTTGCACACTCTGTTTAAAAGCGTCGAACACTTCCGGCGTCGTGCGGTCGAGCACGACTTCGATGAAGACCAGCAGCGAGACGTCGAGCAGCTGGGGGTTCAGTTGGGCCGTATAGCCCATGATGTAGCCCGACTCGTGCAGCTTGCGCACGCGTTCGAGGCAAGCCGCCGGTGACAGGTTGACCCTTGTTGCGAGCTCGACATTGCTGATGCGTCCATCGTTCTGCAACTCGGCCAAAATCTTCTTGGAAATCTTGTCCAGCATGCGTCTCTCTCCAACATTAATATTATTCGGTCGAATTCTCGCATCAAAAACTATCTATTGCTAGTGCCCATTAAAAACAGAATTAATCCAGAAGAATTCCTTCTACAATCAAACGATTGAAGCACGTTCCAAAACGCGCGCCGGCTGCCCTGCAGCCCGGCGCGTTTTGCTGTGCGGGCACCCTGATTTGACCCCGACTTGACCCTCGAATTGACTTGTAAAGACCACCATGCAGATCGCCGCCTCTCCGGCCACCACTTTCGTTCCCTTTGACGCTTTTCACTCGGAAATCAAGCACGAGCAGACGCTGCTGCGCGCCGCCATCACCGCCGCCTACCGCCGCGAGGAAACCGAGGCCGTCGAATGGCTGCTTGCCCAGGGCGCGCGTCCCGGTGCCGACGCGAAACCGCTGGCGCACCGCCTGGTCTCGAGCGTGCGTGCAAAGCGTACCCGCGCTTCGGGCGTCGATGCCCTGATGCACGAATTCTCGCTGTCGTCGGAGGAAGGCGTGGCCCTGATGTGCCTGGCCGAAGCGCTGCTGCGCATTCCCGACAGCGCCACCGCCGATCGCCTGATCGCCGACAAAATCAGCAAGGGCGACTGGCGCAGCCACCTGGGCGAGTCGCCGTCGCTGTTCGTGAACGCCGCCACCTGGGGCCTGCTCGTTACCGGCAAACTGGTCTCGAGCAACAGCGAACGCGGCCTCGGTTCGGCGATGACGCGCCTGATCGCGAAGGGCGGCGAGCCGCTGATCCGCAAGGGTGTCGACCTGGCCATGCGCATGCTCGGCAACCAGTTCGTCACCGGCCAGACGATTGGGGAAGCACTCAAGAACAGCCAGCCCAACGAAGCGCGCGGCTACCAATACTCTTATGACATGCTCGGCGAAGCGGCACTCACGGAAAGCGATGCGCGCAGTTACTACGCCTCGTATGAAGCGGCGATCCACGCGATCGGCAAGGCCTCGAACGGGCGCGGCATCAAGAACGGTCCCGGCATCTCGATCAAGCTCTCGGCCCTGCACCCGCGCTACAGCCGCGCGCAATCCGCGCGCGTGATGAGCGAACTGCTGCCGCGCGTGCGCAGCCTGGTGCTGCTGGCCAAGGGCTACGACATCGGCATCAATATCGACGCCGAAGAAGCGGACCGCCTGGAAATCTCGCTCGACATGCTGGAAGCGCTGGCGTTCGACAGCGAACTCGCCGGTTTCGAGGGCATCGGCCTCGTGGTGCAGGCTTATCAAAAACGCTGCCCGTTCGTGATCGATTACGTGATCGACCTGGCAAAACGCAGCGGCCGCAAATTCATGGTGCGATTGGTAAAAGGCGCGTATTGGGACGCCGAGATCAAACGCGCGCAAGTCGATGGCATGCCGGGCTATCCGGTGTACACGCGCAAGGTTTATACGGATGTGTCCTACCTGACCTGCGCCGAAAAGCTGCTTGGTGCGACCGACCTCATCTATGCCCAGTTCGCCACCCACAACGCGCACACCTTGTCCGTCATCTACACCTGGGCCAAGGAGCGCGGTGTCGAGAACTATGAATTCCAGTGCCTGCACGGCATGGGAGAGACGCTGTACGACCAGGTCGTCGGCAAGGACAACCTGGATAAACCTTGCCGCATTTATGCCCCGGTCGGCTCCCACGAAACGCTGCTGGCCTACCTGGTGCGCCGCCTGCTGGAGAACGGCGCCAATTCGTCGTTCGTGAACCAGATCGTCGACGAAAAAATCGCGATCGACACGCTGCTGAACGATCCGTTCGAGGTCGCCCGCGCCGCCGGCTGCCTGCCTCACACTGGCATTCCCCTGCCGCGCGCGATGTTCGGCAGCGAGCGGAAAAACTCCGCCGGCATCGACCTGACGAACGAAGATTCGTTACGCGCGCTTGGCGCCGAACTGTCGCGCCAGCGCACC
>JAQGLR010000130.1 GCA_028292765.1 Massilia sp.
CGATCGGGCTCGACGGCGCCGCGGAATTCGTCGCGATGGCGCGCGAGCACAGCGGCTGTGAGGTCTGGCACCAGGACTTCCTGCATTTGACGCTGCCCCCAAGCAGCTTCGACGGCGTGTTCGCGAACGCGTCGCTGTTCCATGTGCCGAGCGCGGCGCTGCCTGGGGTGCTGGCGGCCCTGCATGCCGCCTTGAAGCCGGGCGGCGTGCTGTTCAGCTCGAATCCGCGCGGACACAACGAGGAAGGCTGGAACGGGCCGCGTTACGGCAGCTATTACGATTACCCGACCTGGGAAGGCTATCTGGTGGCGGCGGGCTTCACGCCGCTGCGCCATTACTACCGGCCGGAAGGATTGCCGCGCGAGCAGCAGCCCTGGCTGGCCAGCCTGTGGCGGAAGCCTGTGGCTTCCCCTAGTCGCTTCCCCTAGTGTTAACCAGCGAACAGATATGCCGGACAATGAGGCTTAAGGTGGGGGCTCGCTTTCAACCGAAGAGGTGCAGTCATGAACGACGACCAGATCAAAGGCAAGGCCAAGGACATCGGCGGCAAGATCCAGGAAAAAGTCGGCGAGGTCACCGGCAGCCGCCAGCAGCAGTCGGAAGGACTCTCGAACCAGGCCGAAGGCAAGGTCCAGGAAAAGGTGGGCGATGTGAAGGATATCTTCAAGGGCAACAAGTAATCGGCCCAAGGCAGGGAGCAAAAGCCGCGACCCGTCGCGGCTTTTGCTTTTCCCTGGCCCCCACTTACTTTCTTTCCTCCACCTTATCCCCCAGCACGTCTTCCACATACAACATCTGCACCAGCACCTTGATCACCGCCGCCAGCGGCGTGGCCAGCGCCACCCCGGCAAACCCGAACAGGGTGCCGAAGATCAGCTGCATCACGATGGTGAGCGCCGGCGGCAGGTCGACGGCGCGCGATTCGATCAGGGGCTGCAGCACATAGCCTTCCACCAATTGCACGCCGACAAACAGCAGCAGCGTGTACAGGGCCAGGTCCGGACTGATCGAAAACGCGATCAGGACAGCCGGCACGCCCGCCATGATCGGCCCGAGATAGGGGACGAAATCGAGCAGGCCGGCGATGATGCCGAGGATCAGCGCCAGTGGCACGCCCAGCATCGACAGGCCGGCCGAGGTGACGATACCGACGATCAGCATCGACATCGCCTTGCCGAGCAGCCAGCTGCCCAGCGTTTCCCCGATCTTTTGCTGCACCTGGCGCGCGCGCGGCCGTTTCGACTGCGGCACCAGCTTGATGATGCCGTTCGTGTACAGATGGGGCGAGGCGGCGAAGTAGATGCCGACAAACAGGATGATCACCACATTGCCGAGCGCGCCCAGGACCCCGCCGAAGAACAGGCCGGCATTCGGCACCATCGACGACATTTGCCTGACGATCTGTTCGGGCGCCGGCATGCCCGCCATCAGGCGCTTCAGCAGGGGGTGTTCGTTGACGACGCCTTGCAGTTGCTGCAGCGATTTCGGCACCGCTTCGGCAAGTTTGGTCGACTGTTCGGCAATCTGCGGCGCCATTGCCCAACTGCCCAGGCCGACGATGGCGATCAGCAGCAGCACGACCAGGCTCAGGGCCCATTTGCGCGCGATGTGGATGCGCCGCGCCAGCATGCGGCTGAGCTCGTAGAACAGCACCGCGCACAGGATGCAGGCAAACACCAGCAGCAGGGCATCGGCCGCGAACCAGACGGCGGCGAGACCGAGGAAAAACAGGACGCCGATGCCGTCGATGACGGCAGCGCGCTTCATCAGCGTACGCTGGGCAGGGGCTGGCGCCTCGTCTGGTTGCGCCGGGGAGTTCGCGGGTTCGCTCATGACCGTTGTCCATTAATAAAACATTAATTAAACACTAGCATGTGTTGCACCGATACGGCGCATGGATGAGCTGCTTCCGGCTTGCCCGCGGCGGCTTTCACGATATTGTCGAGCTATGTGAAAACACGTACAGAACGCGGCTGTATGACGGCGTATTCTGGACTCATCGCGCGGTCACCCGGACCGCCGCACCCAAGGAGAGCAACATGAACAAAGACCAAGTCGAAGGCAAACTGCAGGATATCGGCGGCAAACTCCAGGAAGAAGCGGGCAAGCTGGTCGGCAATCAGGAGCAGCAAGTCAAGGGCCTGAAGAACCAGGTCGAAGGCAAGACCCAGGAGAAATACGGCGACGCCAAGGACGCCCTGCGCGACGCAACGAATTAATATTACTGCGCCGTCGTCCACGGCGAAAAAAATCGGCCCCGGTGTCCATGACGCCGGGGCCGTTTTTACTTGTCGCTTCACGCCTTCCCCGTTACCGGGCAGCCGTTACCGGGCAGGCTTACTTGACTTCGTAGGCGCCGATATCGACCAGGGTGCCGAGGGTCGAGCGAGTGGCGCCGGCGGCGGTGTGCTTGTAGCTCGAGATTGCCTTGAGCGACAGGCCGTCGCTCGACGTGCCCGGCAACGAACCGGCGTTGATGATCAGGGCGTTCGCGAGCGGGCGCAGGTCGTAGGCCGCGCGGTTCGCGAAAGCGGGTGCCAGCGACTGGTAGTTCGTCTTCTTGACGGCCGTCGTCTGGTTGGTGACGGTGCCGTAGCCCGCGAACAGGTTGTTGATCAGCTTGGCAGGCGTCGCTGCGTTCTTGACCATCACGAAGGTGCCACGCGAGCTGTCGTCGTTCACGAAGGTATTGTTGATCACGTACAGGTCGGTCTTGCGGGTGCCCACGCCTTCTTCGCCGTAGGCCACCATGGCCGGGTTGTTCGATGAGGTCGGCTGCATGATGACGTTGCCGATGATGAAGGTGGTGCCGCCGTTCGGCACGTTGATCTCGTAGCTCGGCTTGCCGGCGGCGGTCCTGCCGGTTTCGCCCGAACGCAGGCTCGAGAAGCGGTTATACGCGATCGTGTTGTACAGCGCGCGGGTCTTCAGGTTGTGGCCGACGTTGGCGTCGTGCGAGAAGTTGAAGCGGAAGGTCAGTTTCCCCACCGCGCCGATATACACGTTGTGGGTGTAGCCGTCGCCGGCGCCGTTACGGCCGAACTCGTTGTTCTCCAGGATGATGGTGCTGGCGGCATTTGAGCCGCTCAGGATACCGTTCTGGTTGTTGTGCAGGAACGAGTTACGCAGCGTGAAGTTGGTGCCTTCCAGGCGCAGGGCCGCGCCGTTGCGGTCCCGCACGGCGGCGCCCGTCATTTCGACGTTGTCGATCGTGATGTTGCTGCCCACGACAACCCAGGTGCCCTTGCCGGATGCGTTCTTGCCGGCGGCATCGATCTTCGGACGCCCATTGACGCCACGGATTGTCAGGTTGCTCTTGTAGATGGCGCAGACGTCGCCGGAATAAGTGCCGGCCTGGATGGCGATGATGTCGCCGGCTGCTGCCGCGGCAAACGCCTTGCATGGGGTGGCGTAGGCTTGGCCTGGGCCGACGCTGCGGGTGGCAGCCGAAGCCGGGGCGGCGATGGCGGCGCCGACGACCAGGGCGGAGACTGCGAAGGAGATGCGGGTGACGCTGGTACGGATGGCTTGCATTGGTAAAGTCCTCGTGGTGTACCGCTCTTCTTGAGCGTGTCTCTAGATCAGGAACACGGAGAATACTCGCAGGAACTAATTCTGTGGCGACATAATTTGTTACAGGAAAGCTGAACTGTTGAGTTCAATTTTCTCAATTCCCATAGGAAAAATAAGCATTTGGAGTCAAATGTATTCGCGAAAAATATTTTGAACAATGTCGCGTTAACGCAACAATGCCATTGACATTTTGTTGTTGTGTCAGAAATTTCTGTAGATATGGGAGAAATATTTCTGCTTGAGGCGGGCAGCGACCGGGAACGAAGGGGTGGGAACAGGCGAAAAAAAACCGGGGCGCCGCAAAGGCGTCCCGGTTCTTGTGCCACTAAACCGCGTGATTACTTCGGTGCGCTGCCACCCAGATTCTTCTTGAAGAAGTTCTCGATCATGCCGAACACATGGCGCTGGCTGGCGCGGCCCGAGATGCCGTGCTTGGCGCCCGGATAGGTCATCAGTTCGAACTGCACGTTGCGCTTGACGAGCTCGTCGATCAGGCGCGTGCTGTTGGTGAACAGCACGTTATCGTCGGCCATGCCATGGATCAGCAGCAGCGGCGACTTCAGGCCGTCCAGGTGGGCGAACACGCCGCTGCGGTCATAGGCTTCCTTGCCCGACTTCGGCGTGGCGCCGACGTAGCGTTCCGTGTAGTGGGTGTCGTACAGGGCCCAATCGGTGACCGGGGCAACCGACACGCCCATCGCGATCTTGTTCGAATCGGCTGCCAGCAGGCGCAGCGTCATGAAGCCGCCATAGCTCCAGCCGAACACGCCGACGCGCTTCGGGTCGACGAAACTTTGCTGCGCCAGCCAGTCGACGCCGGTCAGCTGGTCTTCGACTTCGTGCTTGCCCAGGTTGTTGTAGATGACGTCGGTGAACCGGCGTTCGCGGCGGCTCGAACCGCGGTTATCCAGGCGGAACACCACGAAGCCCTGCTGCGCCATGTACTGGTCGAAATAATTGCCCCAGGTGCGGGTCACGCGCTGCGAGTGCGGGCCGCCATAGGTGAACAGGAAAACGGGATAGCGCTTGGCTGGATCGAAGTTGGCCGGCTTGATCAGCGAGTAGTGCAGGGCCTGGCCATCTTTCGCCTGGATGGTGCCGTACTCGGTCGGCAGGTGGTCGGGCAGGTAGCTCGCGTACGGGTGCTTGGCGTTCAGCTCGTTCTGCTCGAGCCATTGCACCATGGCGCCGTCGGCGCGGCGGATCGACACCTGCGGCGGGGTCTTCGGATCCGAATAGGTGTCCACGAAGATCTTGCCGTTGCTTGCGAACGAGGCCTCGTGCCAGCCGTCGCCCCTGGTGATGCGCACCGGCTTCGCTGCCGTGCTGCCGTCCAGCGCCAGCGCGTAGGTCTGCTTGTCGATCACGGCGTCGCGGTTCGAGGCGACATACACCTTGCCGGCGGCCTCATCCACGGCCAGCACGTTGTCGATGCCCCATTCGCCGCTCGAGATCGTGTTGATCAGCTTGCCGTTCAGGTCGTACAGGTAGAGGTGGTTGCGGCCACTGCGCTCGGACGCCCAGATAAAGGCCTGGCGTTTTTTGAGGAAACGCAGGTCGTTGTGGAGGCTGACCCAGGTCTTCGAGGTCTCGGTCAACAGGTTGCGCTGCGCCAGGGTGGCGGCGTCCACCGCAACCAGGTCGAGGCGCTTCTGGTCGCGCGTCTGGCGCTGGTAGACCAGGGTCTTGCCGTCCGCGCTCCAGTCGGCGCGCACCAGGTAGATATCTTTTTCGGCGCCGAGATCGACCTTGCGCGAGACGCCGGTTTCCGGCGACACGATGAACAGGTCCACCAGCACGTTCGGGTCGCCCGCGGCCGGATAGTGCTGGTCGATCACTTCGGTGCGGTCGGCAAAGATCTCGAAGCGGCGCGCGACCGGCACCGGGGCTTCGTCGTAGCGTTTATACGCAATGCGCGAGTCGTCCGGCGCCCAGTAGTAACCGGTGGTCTGGTCCATCTCTTCCTGCGCCACGAACTCGGCTTCGCCGTTGTGCACGGTGCCCTTGCCATCGCTGGTCAGCTGGCGCTCGGCGCCGGTTTTCAGGTCGATCACCACCAGGTTCTGGTTGCGGACAAAACTGACGTAGCGGCCCTTCGGCGAAATCTTCGGATCGATCACGTTGCCCGAGGCAACCTTGCGCGCCGCGTCAGGCTTGGCCGCGTCGACCAGGTACAGGTCGCCTGCGATCGGCACCAGTAGTTGCTTGCCATCGGGCGACCAGGTATAGGTGAGGATGCCGGACAGGCTGGCGGTGCGGGCGCGCTCGCGCCGTGCCTTTTCCTCGAGCGACAGGTTCTCGTTCGGCACCAGCCTTTTGGAGTCGACCAGCAGGCGCGTGGTCTTGTCCTTCATGTTGTATTCCCACAGGTCCTGCTGGAACTGGTTATCCGTGCGGCCGCGCAGGAAGGTCACGCGTTCGCCGTCAGGCGACACGCGCACGTTTTTCACGCCGGGACCGGCAAGCGAGGTTTCGCCATGGATGCGGTCGAGCGTGAGGCGTTCCGCGGAGGCGGGCGCGGCCGCGAGCGCGGCAAGGAGGCAGAGGAGAAGGCGCATCGATTGTCTCGTTAAAGTTAGCTATATGCAACGCACGAGACGATACCAGAGTCGCATCCCAAAAGCAGTACATACCGGATACGTACTCGCATGAAAAAACATGGCGAACGGCCGCGTTTGCAACAGGGCGGCACGGCGGGGTTAGTTCGCGCCGCGCGCCTTCTGGCGCGACAGGCGCTCCATCGACCAGCTCAAGAGGACGGCGGCAATCGTCAGGCCCAGCACCAGGCCGATCCAGAAACCGGTCGACTCCATCGGCGCCGCGGGCGACCACGGGAACCACGCGGGTGCGATGCCGAGGATATAGCCGAGCGGCAGCGAAAAGCCCCAGAAGGCGACCAGCTGGATGATCATTGGGGGCCGTGTGACCTGGTAGCCGCGAATGGCCGAGGCGGTCGCGACCTGGGTCGCATCCGACAACTGGAACAGCGCGGCGAACAGCAGCAGGTGCACGCAGGCTTCCTGCACCGCCGGGTCCGAGGTATAGGCGCGTGCGATTTCCCAGCGGAAGAGGGCAATGCAGGCGGCCGACAGCACGCCGAACGCCACCGACATGCCGACCCCGACGCGCGCGACGAACTGCGCCCGCACCGGGTTGCCTTCGCCCATCGCCTGGCCGACGCGGGTAAGTAATCCAATACCAAAGCTCAGCGGCACCATGAACACGAGCGAGGAGAAGTTCAGTGCAATCTGGTGCGCCGACACCTGCACCACGCCGAAGCGCGCCACCATCAAACTGATCAGGCCAAAGGCGCTGACCTCGGCAAAATAGGTGACGCCGATCGGCACCCCGAGGCGCAGCATCTCGCGGATTTCTTTCCAGTCCGGGCCTTCCCAGCCGGTGAACGGATAGGTCATGCGGTAGACAGGGGACACTTTCACCCAGCCCACCATGGCGATCAGCATCAGCCACATGCCGGCGGACGTCGACACCGCGCAGCCGACCGCGCCCAGTTGCGGAAAGCCCCAGTTGCCGAACACCAGCAGCCAGTTGCTGGCGATAACAAACAAGAGGCCGAGGATCGCGATGATCATGATCGGCTTGGTCTCGTTGATGCTGGTCGTGTAGCCGTACAGCGCGCGGTAGCAGGCAAAGGCCGGCATGCCGATGCTGGTCACGTGCAGGAACATGGCGGCGCGGTCGGCCACCGCCTGGTCGAGTCCGATGTGGTCGAACAGCAGCGTGGCCAGATTAGTCAGGAGGAATGCGATCAGGCCGATGCCGACGCCCTTCCATAAAGCCTGGCGCACCGAATGCGGGATCTTGTCGTAGCGCCCGGCGCCGATTTCGTGGGCGACCACGGTATTGATCGACATCATCGTGCCCATCACCGTCACCAGCACGATCGACCAGACCGAGGCGCCGAGCGACACCGCGGCCAGCTCGGCCGCGCTCACGTGGCCCGTCATCGCCACGTCGGCCACGCCCATGCCCACGGTCGCCAGCTGGCCTACCAGCATCGGCCAGGACAGTTTCCAGAGCGTGGCGATCTCAAGGCGGACAGGCGAGGGCGAAGCGTTGAGCGTGGCGGTGGAAGTCATGGGCGGCCTGGGAACGGAAAGCCGTGATTTTACTGTCAACCTGCCAAGACTGTGAGGGGCCGGCGTGTGGCGTGCGCTGCGTCCTGCTGCGCTGCAAGAACTTTATTTTTCTGTTGGCGCCCCCATTTAATCGCCAACTTTACATCCTTCGGGAGTGCACTGTGGAATACAAGGACATTACCAGACCCTTGGCGTCGACAGGGGCGCGTCGGCGGACGACATCAAGAAGGCGTACCGGAAAATGGTGCGCAAGTACCACCCCGATGTCAGCAAGCTCAAGGACGCCGACGCCAAAACCAAGGAAATCAACGAAGCCTACGAGGTGCTGGGCGACGCCACCAAGCGCGCCGCCTACGACGCGCTCGGCCGCGGTCATCGCGCGGGCGAATCCTTCCATCCGCCGCCCGACTGGGGCGAGCAGTTCGACTTCGCCGGGGCGGGCGCGGGCGCGGAGGACTTCTTCGCCGACCTGTTCGCGCAGGCCGGGCGCCGGCAGCGTGGCGGTGGCGGCGGCTTCCAGATGCGCGGCGACGACATCCACGCGGCCATCACCATCGACCTGCGCGACGCCTACCAGGGCGCGACGCGCACGGTCAGCTTGCGCGTGCCGCGCCAGCAAGCTATGGGCGAAATGCGCGGACGCGCCGTGATGGAAGAGAAGACGCTGAGCGTGAACATCCCGCGCGGCGTGACGCCGGGCCAGCAGCTGCGCCTGGCCGGGCAGGGCCACGAGGGGCATGGGGGCGCGGGGCCGGGCGACCTGTACCTGGAAATCGGCTTCGCGCCCGACCCGCGTTACCGGATCGAGGGCGCGCATGTGTACGAGAACGTGCCGGTGACGCCCTGGGAGGCGGCGCTCGGCGGCAGCGTGTCGGTGCAGACGCCGTCCGGCACGGTCGAGGTAAGGGTGCCCGCCGACTCGCAGAGCGGGCGCAAGCTGCGCCTGAAAGGGCGCGGCATCCCGGCCAATCCGCCGGGCGACCTGTACCTGATCCTGAACGTGGTGCTGCCGCCCGCCAACAACGACAAGGCGCGGGCGCTGTACCAGGCGATGGCGCGCGAGCTCGCGTTCAATCCGAGGGCCGCGTAGCCATTTTGGTAATGCTGCTTGAGGAGGCTAAAGATGATAGTGAACCAGACTTTGACTGGCGTGTTGATCGACGAAATTGCGCTGGACCTGGACCAGCTCGCGCGGGCCTGCAAGGTCGAGCCGGACTGGGTAGTGCGGCATGTGGAAGCGGGCGTGCTCGGCGTTTCAGGCGAGCAGGCGGCGGCCCAGGCGGCCGGCCTGCGCTTTCGTAGCGTCGACCTCGCGCGGGCGCGGCGGCTGTTCGAGCTCGAGCGCGATTTCGACGCCAACGAAGAACTGGCCGCGCTCGTGATCGACCTTGCGGACGAGGTGCGCCGGCTGCGCGCACGCTTGCGTGCGCTCGGCGTATCCACCCCTTGAAGCGCGCGCCGTGCACGGCGGGGTGCTCCTAGAATGGTGTCAGATAGATCACAACTGACGACACCGAGGAGGTCATATGGAACAGGGTAGTAATGGTGGAGCGCTGCAGGGCAAGCGCGTTGCAGTGCTGATGACGGACGGCGTCGAGCAGGTCGAATACACCGGGCCACGGTCTTTCCTGGAAGGGCAGGGCGCGCAGGTGATCCTGATTTCGCCCAAGGCCGTGGGCGAAGCGGTGCAGGGCATGAACCACGACGACATGGGCGATACCTTCCCTGTCGAGATGAACGTCAACGATGCGCGGCCAGCGGACTTCGACGCCCTGCTGCTGCCGGGCGGCGAGAAGAATCCGCTGGAATTGCGCAAGAGCCCGGAGTCGATCGGCTTCATCCGCGACTTCTATGCCGAGGACAAGCCGATCGCCGCGATCTGCCACGCTCCCTGGGTGCTGATCGACGCCGGCATCGCCGAGTCGAAGAACCTGACGAGCTGGCCCGACATCCAGGACGACATGCGCGCCGCCGGCGCCGAGTGGGTGGACCAGGAAGTGGTGATCGACGAAAAGCTGATCACGAGCCGCAAGCCGGACGATATTCCGGCATTCAACGACGCACTGCTGAAGGCGATGATGATTTCGCCGGAGATGGCGGATATGGGACCATCGTCGTAAAAACCTGACCTGCGCGCAGCTTGTGCTGCGCGCACGGCCGGCGGAGGGTTTGATTCCCGGCCGGCCGCTCGCCTCTGCTAGCCTCCGCTAATCTCCCGCTGCAACTTCCTGGTCAACTTCGCAAACACCAGCTCATACGACCTGCGCAACAACTCGGCCGCCTCCGCATCGCCGAGCGCCTTTGCATCCTCGACATACACCCATTTCGCCCGCGCCAGGTAGGGCGCCGGAACGATCCCTGGACGGTCGGTCAACTCCAGGAAACGGTCGTCCTCAACCTTGAAGCTCATCCCCGTGGCCTCGCCCAGGTTGGTCACGGCGAACATTTTTTCGCCGACGGAGAAGACGAGGTCGTTGCCCCATTTGGTGTCTTCGGTGACCCCAGTAAAGGTGCGGCAGAGGGTTTTTGCGCTCTCAAAATTCATTTTTCTATTCTTTTAAGCTGAGCAAGTTTAGCGGACGGTCGATTGACAAGCAGTGAAGTTTTGACTGTAAAAACCGATGTCCCAAACTGGCCTTTATACCACCATTGACGGGAAGGCCACTGCTGTGTCGTCTCGTTCTCGGGGTGTAGTTCGGCAAGCTCGACGAGCCCAACGCATTCCTGTGCGAGACCAGTGCGGCCTGCGTCGCTGGGATCAGAGTGTTCACAGGAGAAACGACATGACTATGCTTCGTACCGTACCGGGCCTGCTGCTCGCTGCGCTGGCCGCCGCGTCCTCGCATGCCGCGCAAGCGCGCCCGGAGACCAGGCTTCCCGCCGCCAGCGCCAGCCTGAGCCTGAAGGAACTTGCCGCCTCGATGCCGGCGGCGCAGGAGGCCGCGGCGCCGCCACGCATCGTCGTTCCGCGGCGCCTCGTGACGCCGGCGATGAAGGGCCTCGCGCGGCAGGACGTGACCCTGGGCGCGGCCCCGGCCAGCGCGCTGCAGGCCGGCGCCGCCGCAATCCTGCCCCAGGACTACATCAGCCGGATCAGGATCAACGTCGAAGGCATCCCGTCGAACAACTTCGCCCCGCCCGACACCAACGGGGCACCCGGCGCCACCCAGTACGTCCAGTGGGTCAACACCAGGCTGGCAATCTACAACAAGGCGGACGGCGCGCTGTTGCTCGGCCCCGTCCCCGGCAACGTCCTGTTCGCGGGCATGACCGGCAGCCCCGGCGCCGATGCCTGCCGCGAAAGCAACTTCGGCGATCCGATCGTCCAGTACGACAAGCAGGCGAAGCGCTGGATACTGACCCAGTTCGGATGGGATCCGGCTGACACCGAGACCGGTCCCTACTACCAGTGCATCGCGGTCTCCACCTCCCCGGACGCGACCGGCTCCTACTATCGCTACGCGCTGGAGACCCGCACCAGGGACGGCGCCCTGGCGTTCAACGATTACCCCAAGCTGGGCGTGTGGCCCGACGCCTATGTGCTGACCTCGGTGCTGTTCGAGACCGCGACCGAGGGCGACTATCTCGGTCCACAAGTCTGCGGCCTGGAACGCGCCGCCATGCTGACAGGCGCGGCGCCAGCCGTACGCTGCTTCGATCTCGGTGACGCCTTCGGCCCGGTACTGCCCTCGGACCTGGACGGTTTGAGGGCGCCGCCACGCGGCAGCCCGAACTACCTGATGTCGCTCGACTTCAACCTCGACGGCAGCGGGGACCACCTGTTCCTGTGGCGCTTCTCATTCACCGGCAACACGCTCAGCAGCCCGGTCACGATTCCGGTGGCGCCGTTCACGATCGCCTGCCCGGGCTCGTTCGGCGGCCCCTGCGTCGAGCAACCCGCGCCCGGTGAGCGGCTCGACGCGCTCGGCGACCGCCTGATGTACCGCCTGGCCTACCGCAACTTCGGCAACCGCGAGGCGCTGGTCGTCAACCACTCGGTGCAGCAACCGGGCGCGACCGCCGACGGCCCGGTTGGCGTGCGCTGGTACGAGTTGCGCAACCTGTCGACCACACCGGGCGTGTACCAGCAAGGCACCTGGGCCCCGGACGCCAACAGCCGCTGGATGGGCAGTATTGGGATGGACCGGATGGGCAACATTGCGCTCGGTTACAGCGTCAGCGGCCCCAGCGTCTTTCCTGGAGTCCGCTACACGGGCCGGCCGCAGATCGCGCCGCCGGGCCGGATGGCGCGCGAAGCCATCATCGTGAACGGCGGCGGGGTGCAGGTCGACACGCGCAATCGCTGGGGCGACTACAGTGCGATGACGGTCGACCCGGCCGGCGACTGCAGGCTGTGGTACACGCAGCAGTACCAGGCCGAGACCGGCCGCTTCAACTGGCATACGCGCATTGCCAGCTTGCGGTTCTGGAGCTGCTGGTAGCCCATAAAACCAAAGCCCCGCTGGCTTGCGCCGGCGGGGCTTTGCTATGTCGGACGTCTGATCAGAACGTTTCTTTCGCTCAAGGCTTGCGCAGTCCGTAGTTCGGTTCGCGCTCGAGATACATGGCGAAGTGCACCACCATCGTTCCATTGAAACCCTGGCCCACGACGCGGGCGCTGACCTTGTCTTTGCCGGACATCCCCATTTCCAGCACAGCCGAGAAAGCGCCGCCATTCAGGAACGGCAACGAAATTTTCGCATTGCCCGTTACGCCCTCGATCTTCAGGGCAGCCGGCGCAGCCCCGTCCGGCTGTTCGACCGCATGGATCGTGATCTTCGTACCGCGCAGTTCCGCGGGAGCGAGGACGGCTTCTTCGCCCGGCCCGATGATGAATGAAGTTGAGTACAGCACTTCCTTACCGTTGACTTTCAACATGATTCCCTTGATGACGTGATGTTGCAAATGAGATCGAATTAAGCAAATGCTAACACAGCAGGTGGCGGATGTTCGGTTCGGCTGGCACGTGGCGAAGGCTCGCAGAGTCGGGCTGGCGAGCTAGTGGAGCGCGGCGGCGCCGTAGGTCCGGCGCTGGTCGGGATGGGCCAGGACCCGGCGCGCGATGGCGAAGGGGATGCCGGCCTCGTACAGGGAGCGCGCGGTGGCGTACATGCCGCGCGAGCGGAGGTCGTTGATCGTGGTGTCGATCAGTCTGGCGGTGTGGTGGTCGCGGCGGGTTTTCACGGGTGCTCCCAGGCGCAGATCTCGTGTTTTCGATATGCCAACGATACGCTTGAATGCGGAGGTGTACAACTGTGAACCTGGATATTGGCCCGGGAGCGCGCGATCCTGCCGCCCTCGCGCACTTTAAGCTACCCTTAACGTTTGATGGATATCTTGACTGCTTACCAAGAAAAAGGATCCTATATGAAACGCTTTCTGAAGTTTTCGCTTGTCACTGCCGCGCTCGCGACCTCGGCACTTGCCAGTGCCCAGCCAACCGGCTACGCGGGGCCGTCAAGCAAGGCGACGGCAAAGGGCAACGCCATCCCCACGAACGTGGCCCTCATGACGGTAAAGCAGCTGCTCGCCAATGGCAAGAATGACCAATATGCGCGCTTGCAGGGCAAGCTGGTGAATCACAAGGGTGGGGAAGACTACGAATTTACCGATGCCAGTGGCAAGATCACAGTGGAAATCGACGATGATCGTTTTCCGGCAGGCGTACGTATCGATCAGAACACGATGGTGGAACTGGTAGGCGAGTTCGACAAGAACATGTTGCGTGATTCTACTTTCGAGGTCGAGCAAATCAAGATTGTGACCAAATAGAGTTAGCCACAACCGCGTAGCATCAGGTGCTCAAATGGTGCTCGATGGATGCTCGCCTGTAGGGAGTATCCGCTGACAGCGCATGCAGGAGGCGGAAGGGCAAAAAATCGCTGCGCGGTTTTCTTTAGTCAGGCGAATCGGAGAGCCTTTGCGCCCGCAGGCGCAAAGTCGCTCGCAGGCTCGCCGCATGCGGCTCGAAACCCCTGTTCACCCCCGCGTCCGTGCCGTCCGCAGGTCCGATTCCCGTCGCCTAAACAACAATGCATAAAGAAAACAGCCCCGCTGGCTTGCGCCAACGGGGCTGTTTTCTTTATGCGGTGGTGGAGGCGGCGGGAATCGAACCCGCGTCCGCAAGCACTCTACAGACAGTTCTACATACTTAGCACTATCATTTAATTTAACCGGCACAACGGGGATGTGCACCCTTTGTACCAGCGAGTTACCTTAAATTTCGGAAGCAACCAAGTAACCC
>JAQGLR010000161.1 GCA_028292765.1 Massilia sp.
GGTGGCGTTCCTTGACGTGGCCGTAACCGCGGATGTCTTCCGGAATGCTGGCAATCGCCACGGCTTGCGCCAGGTTCTCGTTTGACAGCTTCGGCAGCAGCGCCATCACCGTTTGACGGTATTCGCCGATCAGGGCGCGTTCAAGCTTGCGCTCGGCGGTGTAGCCGAACACGTCGAACGGGGTGCCGCGCAGGCCCTTCAGCCTGGCCAGCACGCCAAACGCACCCATCATCCACGAACCGTATTCCTTCTTCATCGCACGGCCTTCCTTGTCGTGCCTGGCCACGAGCGGCGGCGCCAGGTGGAACTTGATGGTGTAGTCGCCTTCGAACATGTTGGCGATCTTTTCCCTGAACGCCGGGTCCGTGTGCAGGCGTGCCACCTCGTACTCGTCCTTGTAGGCCATCAGCTTGTAGAAGTAGCGTGCCACCGCTTCGGACAGGCGCGTACCGCGGTTGCCACCCTCGAGTTTCGCTTCCTCGGTGCGCACCTGGTCGACAAACGCCTTGTACTGCATGGCGTAACCGGCGTTCTGGTAAGCGGTCAGGAGTTCGATGCGGCGGCTCACCAGGTCGTCGAGCGACTGGGTGCGCTTGAACTCGACCACCTTGGCCGGGGTCGTGACCTTCTTCACCGACGCCAGGTCATGCGCGGCGCTGCGGCCCCAGTTGAAGGCGGCCTTGTTGAACGGTACCGACACGCCATTGAGTTCGATCGCGCGCATCAGCGACGCTTCCGCCAGCGGCACGCGGCCCTTCTGGAAGGCGTAGCCGAGCATGAACATGTTGGTCGCGATCGAGTCGCCCATCAGGGCGGTCGCCATCTGGCCGGCATCGACGAATTCGACGTTCTCGGCGCCACAGGCCAGCTGGATGGCAGCTTTCGAGCCTTCGGCCGGGAACTGCCACTCCGGGTTTCTAACGAACGCCGCCGTGGTGGAACCGGTGTTGTTGACGGCGGCCCAGGTGCGGCCCTCGCCCATGCGGGAGAGCGCGTCGCGGCTGGCGGTGACGATCTGGTCGCAGCCGATCACGAGGTCGGCGCTGCCGGTGCCGACGCGGGTCGAGTGCAGGTCCGACTGGTGCTGCGCCAGGCGCACGTGCGACATCACCGGGCCGCCCTTCTGGGCCAGGCCGCTCTGGTCGAGCACGATCGCGCCCTTGCCTTCGACGTGGGCAGCCATCGCCAGGATCTGGCCGACGGTCACCACGCCGGTGCCGCCGACGCCGGCGACCAGGATGCCGAACGGGGCGTCCACTTGCGGGACGTTTGGCTCAGGCAGCACAGGCGGCGCGCTGTCCGTGCTGGCAGCAGCTTTCTTTGGCTTCTTCAGGCCGCCGCCTTCGACGGTGACGAAGCTCGGGCAGAAGCCGGAGACGCAAGAAAAATCCTTGTTGCACGACGACTGGTTGATCTGGCGCTTGCGGCCCAGTTCCGTTTCGAGCGGCTCGACCGACAGGCAGTTCGACTGCACCGAGCAGTCGCCGCAGGCTTCGCAGACGGCCTCGTTGATGACGGCGCGCTTGGCCGGGTCGGGGAATTCGCCTTTCTTCCTGCGCCGGCGTTTTTCCGATGCGCAGGTCTGGTCGTAGATCACGGCCGACACGCCCGGCATCTCGCGCAGTTCGCGCTGCACGTCCATCAGTTCGGAACGGTGGCGCACGGTGACGCCTTCGGCCCAGGCGTAGTCGCTCGGGTATTTTTCCGGCTCGTCGGTGACGACGATGATCGGTTTCACCCCTTCGGCCGCGATCTGGCGCGTGATCATGCCCGGATCGAGCGGACCGTCGACGTTCTGGCCGCCGGTCATGGCGACGGCGTCGTTGTACAGGATTTTATAAGTGATGTTCACCTTCGCGGCGCAGGCCGCGCGGATCGCCAGGATGCCGGAGTGGTAATAGGTGCCGTCACCCAGGTTCACGAACACGTGCTTTTCGCTGGTGAACGGCGACTGGCCGATCCAGGTCGTGCCTTCCGCGCCCATGTGGGTGAAGGTGGACGTTTCGCGGTCCATCCACAGCACCATGTAGTGGCAGCCGATGCCGGCCATGGCGCGCGAGCCTTCCGGCACCTTGGTGGAACTGTTGTGCGGGCAGCCCGAGCAGAAGTAGGGGATGCGGTCGGTCTCCGGATTCGCCTTGGCCGGGATGCTTTTCAGCACCAGCTCTTTCGCTTCCAGGTAAGCGATGCGTTCCTTTACGCGCTGCTCGACCGGATGGCCGGCGCAGTAGTGCGAGATGCGCGAGGCAATCGCCCGGGCGATCTGGGCCGGATTGAGCTCGTAGGTGGCCGGCAGCAGCCAGTCGCCGTGGCCGCTGCGGTTCTTGTTGTGCCACTCGCCGGTGTCGTCGAATTTACCGACCACGCGCGGACGCTCGCTGTCGGGCAGGTTGTAGAGCGCTTCCTTCAGTGCGTATTCCATCACCTGGCGCTTTTCCTCCACCACCAGGATCTCGTCGAGGCCGCGCGCGAACTCGTGCACGCCTTCGGATTCGAGCGGCCAGGTCATGCCGACTTTGTACAGGCGCAGGCCGATGTCGCGCGCCGCCTCTTCGTCGATGCCGAGGTCGGCCAGCGCCTGGCGCGTGTCGACATAACTTTTACCGGCGGTGATGATGCCGATTTTCGCTCCCGGGCTGTCCCAGATGATCTTGTTGAGCTTGTTCGCACGGGCATAGGCCAGCGCCGCATACCACTTGTAGTTGTTCATCCGGACTTCCTGGTCCAGCACGGCGTCCGGCCAACGGATGTTCAGGCCGCCCTCGGGCAGCGCGAAGTCGGTCGGCGTGACGATCTGCACGCGGTCCGGGTCGAGGTCGACCACGGCGCCGGACTCGATGATGTCGGTCACGCACTTCATCGACACCCACAGGCCGGTGTAGCGGCTCATGGCCCAGGCGTGCAAACCAAAATCGATGTATTCCTGCACCGACGACGGATACAGCACCGGAATGCCGCAGTGGGTCAGGATGTGGTCGGACTGGTGCGCGGTGGACGAGGATTTCGCCGCATGGTCGTCGCCGGCCAGCACCAGCACGCCGCCGTTCCTGGCGGAGCCGGCGTTGTTGCCGTGTTTAAAAACGTCGCCGCAGCGGTCCACGCCCGG
>JAQGLR010000167.1 GCA_028292765.1 Massilia sp.
GCGATGTGATCTATATCCCGCCCAATACCATCCACCAGCACTTCAACGCCGATCCGGAGCGGCCGGTGCGGCTGATCTCGGCGATCAACCGGATCTACCAGAAGTTCGGCCTGAACGACCTGGAGCAACTGGAAGACGCGCCCGAGTACCAGCCCGGCCTGGTGCTCACCCCGGAGCTGATCCAGCAGTACATCACCGGCAAGGTGAAACAGGCTGCCTGAACATGCCGCCGGACCTGCCCGCCAGCGCGCGCCAGCGCGCCCTGGCTGGCTGCTTTCCATAATAGAACGGGAGACAAGCATGATGTGGTCAACATGGATCAAGAGGGCAGGCGCCGCGGCGGTCGCGCTCGCACTGGGATTGCCGGCTGCGGCCCAGAACAGCGCGCTGCTGCGGTACGAGGGCGCGGACCGCCACCAGAAGCTGGTCGAGGCGGCCAGGAAGGAAGGAACGTTCACGTTCTACACGACCATCGCGGAGAAGGACATTCCGCCGCTGATCGGGCCCTTCGAACAGAAATACGGCGTCAAGGTCCGGGTCTGGCGCGCCGGTACCGACAAGGTGCTGCAGCGCACGCTGACCGAGACCGCTGCCAAACGCTACGAGGTCGACGCCATCCACATTGGCGCGCCCGAGCTGGAAGCGATGCACCGCGAGAAGATCCTGCAGCCGGTGAGCTCGCCCCATTTTGCAAGCCTGATGAAAGGCGCCGTGCCGGCCCACCGCGAGTGGTCCGCCACCCTGTTGTCGGTCTGGGTACAGGCCTACAACACCAACCTGCTGAAAAAGGAAGATCTGCCGAAGACCTACCAGGACCTGCTCGACCCGAAATGGAAGGGCAAGCTGGGGATCGAGTCCAAGGTGCAGGAATGGTACTCGACCGTGGTGACCGACATGGGCGAAGAGAAGGGTATCCGGCTGTTCAAGGACATCGTCGAGCGCAACGGCATCTCCGCGCGCAAGGGCCACTCCCTGCTGAACAACATGGTGATCGCAGGCGAAGTGCCGCTCGCGCTCACGGTCTACAACTACATGCCGCAGTCGGCCAAGGAAAAGGGCGCGCCGATCGACTGGTTCGTGCTTGAACCGGCGGTCGCGCGGGCGAACGGCATCGGCATCGCGCGCCGTGCGCCGCACCCGAACGCGGCGGCCCTGTTCTACGACTACATGCTGTCGCCCGATGTGCAGAAGCTGCTGGTGAACATGGACTACGTTCCCACCAATACCAAGGTGCCGTCGCCCCTCTCGAAGAACCTGCGCATCCTTCTGGTCGATCCCGCGATGGCCCTGGATCAGATCGACAAGTGGACCAAGTCGTATGAAGACGTGGTGACCAAGCGCGGCGGCGGCTGAGCCAGGACCCACCGGGAGCAATGATGGAAACGCCGACGACACTACCGGCAGCACCCAGTAAATCGTTCGCCGATGTGTGGATGATCACGCTCGGCCATGCGATGACGCACTGGTATCCTGCGACGTTCTACGTCCTGCTGCCGCTGATCGGCAAGGAGCTTGGCCTCTCGTACAGCCAGATCGGCCTGGTCATGACCTGCCAGTATGTCGCCGGCGCGCTGTCCAACGTGCCCGGCGGGATGCTGGCCGATACGATGGGACGCAAGGGCCTGCTGATGGCGCTGTCGCTGTTCTGGATCGGCTTTCCCTACCTGCTGATCGGCTTCTCCCACAGCTACACCGCCTTGCTGCTGTGCGTGTCGCTGGTCGGGATCGGCAACAACCTGTGGCACCCGACGGCGATCCCGACGCTGGGCGAGCGCTATCCCGAGCAGAAAGGACTGGTGTTGTCGCTGCACGGCATGGGGGGCAACGTCGGCGACGCGCTCGCGCCGCTGGCGGTGGGCGCCCTGCTGGTCACGTTCAGCTGGCGCGAGATCGTCGTCATGAATGCGGTGCCGGGCGCGGTAATGGCTTGCATCATCCTCGCCTACATGGGCTCCCTGCGCCTGGCAAGCAAGAAGAAAAGCCGGCCGCCGGCGCAGCCTGAAACCGGCGGCCAGTCGATACAGCAATACGCGCAGGGCCTGCGCGGGCTGGCACGGAACCGCCTCCTGATCCTGCTCGCCGTCAGTTCCGCGTTCCGCTCCATGACCCAGACCACGCTGCTGACCTTCCTGCCGGTATTCCTCGCCTATGAAATGGGTTACTCGCCGCTGTGGGTGGGAGCCTGCATGTTCTTGTTGCAGGCGGCCGGCTTCCTTGCCTCGCCGCTGGCCGGCCACCTGTCCGACCGCATGGGGCGCAAGCGCATCATCATGTCGAGCATGGCGGTCAGCGGTGTAATGTTGGCGGGCATGGCGTTTGCCGGGCGCTCGCCGGCCTTCATCTTCCTGATCGCGCTGGTCGGCTTCTTCCTGTACGCGATCCGTCCCGTGCTGCAGGCGTGGCTGCTGGACGCAACGCCGAAGAACATGGGCGGCACCAGTATCGGGGTACTGTTCGGCATGCAGGCGGTGGGTTCGTCGATCGGCCCGCTGGTGGGCGGCATGCTGGCGGACCGCTACGGCATCATGTCGACCTTCTGGTTCCTGGCCGGGGTGATCGTCGTCGCCAACCTGTTCATTTTCCTGATTCCGGTCTCGGAAGCCAGGGCGGCGCCATCCGGCGTCCGGCCGTCCTAGGGCGCCGCATCGTGGGAGAATTGCTGGCACTTTTCTCGGCGTGCTGCTTCGCCGCTTCGAATATCACCATCGCACGCGGCGCCGGCGCCAAGGCGCAGGACAACGGTGCCTTCCTGTCGATCCTGATCACCACCGTCATGGCCGCCGGCGTATGGATCGCAACGAGCCTGCGCAACGGCTGGCCGCAGCCGGGCCTGAGCAGCCTCCTGTGGTTTGCGGCGGCCGGCGTGCTGACGATGTTCATCGGGCGCGTATTCCTGTTTGCGTCGGTACAGCACCTGGGCGCGGTGCGCGCGTCGGCGGTCAAACGCCTCAATCCGGTGTTCTCGGTGATCCTCGGGGTGCTGGTACTGGGTGAATCGATCGACCGGTCCACCGCCATCGGGATGCTGCTGATCTTCCTCAGCTTCGGGGTCCTGGTCAGACAATCGCTGAAGGCCGCAGGCGCGGGGGGCGCCCCGCCCGATGCGCAGGAATCGTGGAAAAGCAGGCTGAAGTCGCTTGGATTCTTTTATGGGCCGGTATCGGCGCTGGCCTACGCCGTCGGCTACATCGCCCGCAAGCAGGGGCTGGACCTGACGCCTGACGCGGCGCTCGGTACGATGGTGGGCTCGATGGTCGGTGCGATGGTGTTCGTGATCGCGGCGCGCTTCGTGGACAGCTACCGGCAGTCGCTGCGCGCCACCTTCACCAGCTTCAATCCCTGGCTGCTCGCTGCCGGCATACTGAGCTCGGTGGGCCAGCTGCTGTACTTCGCGGCGCTGAGCCACACCACGATCTCGCGAGTGGCGCTCATGAGTTCGATGGAGGTGTTCCTGACCATCTTCTTCAGCGTGATCATCCTGCGCAAGACCGAGCAGCTATCCGCCGCCACCCTGCAGGCCGCCTGCCTCGGCGTGGCCGGCACCCTTTTCATCGTGCTGCATTAGCAGCTTCGTTTCCGCCATGGGCGGAAACGACTTCAGGCTTGCGCGGGAATGGTGCGATGCTACGGAGCCGGGATTGATACGTCCAGTCAGCCGTTCGCGGCCGCCTTCGGGCAGGTGAGGGCGGACGGGCAGGCCGGCTGCTCCGGATCGAAATACACCTTGCCGTCGACCGTGTGCACCAGGTAGGTCTTCAGCGGAATCATGCACGGGGGCGCGACCACTTCACCGGTGCGGATGTTGAATGCGCCGTTATGGAAATCGCATTCCACCACCTCGCCCTCGATATACCCCTCCGACAGCGAGCCGGGACCATGGGTGCACAGGTCGTCGGTCACGTAGAACTGCTCGTCGATGTTGAAAACGGCGAGCGTCCGTTCGCCGCTCTCCACTTTTGTCGCGCTTCCAGGGGCGACTTCCGCAGTCGTGCACAGTTCAACCAGGCGCATTAAATCAAAATGTTTGGTGTCGGTCATGATGAATCTCGTCGTCAGCACATGTTTGGTTACAGGCGTGTTCCCGCCCAGATTGGCGCCGCATCAGTGATTGACACGGCGATGAAATGGATGATATCTTAAATTCTATAAAAGGAACAGTATTCCGTATATCGGAACGAAGCGAATGACAGGTCATCCTTCGGCATACGGGCGCTGCATGACAATCACCACATGAAGGAGACTCACATGACAAGACGGGAACAGAACGAACTGCTCATCCAGACCGGTCCGGGCACACCGATGGGCGATTTGTTCCGGCGCTACTGGATCCCGGCCCTGCTGGCCGAAGAACTGCCGGAGCCGGACTGTCCGCCGGTGCGCGTGCAGCTGCTGTCGGAGCGCATGATCGCCTTCCGCGACAGCACCGGCAAGCTGGGCCTGATGGACGAATTCTGCGCGCACCGCGGCGTGTCGCTCTGGTTCGGCCGGAATGAGGAAAATGGTCTGCGCTGCCCGTACCACGGCTGGAAGTACGACACCAGCGGCCAGTGCGTCGACGTGCCGTCCGAGCCTGTCGAAAGCGGCTATTGCAAGAAGATCAAGCTGAAATCCTACCCGCTGGTGGAGCGCGGCGGCGTGCTGTGGACCTACATGGGACCGCCCGAGCTGCAGCCACCGCTGCCGGAATACGAGTTCGCCATGGTGGGCCCGAAGCACCGCTACATGTCCAAGCGTTCGCAGGAGTCCAACTATCTGCAGGCGATGGAAGGCGGTATCGACTCCAGCCACGTGTCTTTCCTCCACAGCGGCGCGCTGGAGCGCGACCCGCTGTTCAAGGGCGCCAAGGGCAACAAGTACAACCTGCAGGACTTCCAGGTGAAGTTCGAAGTCGTCGAATCGGAAGGCGGCCTGCTGATCGGCGCGCGCCGCAATGCCGAAGAGGGCCACTACTACTGGCGCATCACCCAATGGGTCATGCCGTGCTTTACGGCGATTCCGCCGCGCGGCGACCACTCGATCCACGGGCACTTCTGGATCCCGATCGACGACGAAAACTGCTGGGCCTGGAGCTACGACTACCATCCAATGCGCGAGCTGACCGACCACGAGCGCGAAGCCATGATCGACGGCAAGGGTATCCACGTCAAGACCATCCCGGGCACCTACATCCCGATCCAGAACAAGACCAATGACTACCTGATGGACCGCGCCGCGCAGAAGGCCGGGATCAGCTACAGCGGGATCGAGGGCATCGGCATCCAGGACGCCTCGCTGCAGGAGAGCATGGGGCCGATCGCCGATCGCAGCAGGGAGAACCTGGTCTCGACCGACAACGGCATCATCATGGCGCGCCATCGCCTGCGCAAGGCCGCCCTGGCGCTGGCCAAGGGCGTGCAGCCTCCGGGTGTGAAGCCGGAAGAACAGCGCGTCCGTTCGGCCTCACTGGTGCTGCCGCCCGACGTCGCGTTCAAGGACGCGGCCAGGGAAGCGCTGATCGCCAAAGAAGGCGTCCCCATCACCTCCGTTTGACACACGCCGGGACCAGGAATGGAAACTAGCACTGAAACCATGGTGGCGAGCGAAGTCCGCCACCGCATCAGGCTGCCGAACTCGCGCCATCGCGTGATCAGGCTGGTGGGCGTGGGCAACGGCGGGGCCGGGGTCGCACGCGCGACCGGCAGCCTGATGCTGCAGCAGGTCAGCGTGGCAGTGGCGGACCCCGGCAACGCCGCCGCCATGGTTGCGCTGCTGGAGTCTTTCACCGAAGTCGACATGGTCGTCGTCGTCGCCTGCGCCGGGGACGACCTCGGCGCGGCGCTGATGATCAGGCAGGCGGCGCGGCTGGCGGGCGTGATGGTGACCGGGATCTTCATCCAGGATGGCCGGGCCCCTTCGGCGCAGGGGGACCTGGCGATACTGCGCCCCTCGTGCGACATGCTGGTGATCGCTTCGGACCCTGCGTATGTGGCGGACATGCTGGTGGAGCTTGGAGCGTGAACAGGGACCGCGATGCTTGGATCATTCCGCAAGTCGCATGACAAGGCGGCGGCGCTCGCGCGGGTGAGGGAGTGGACCCGTGCCCGTTTCAGGCTGCCCGAGGACGCCGCGATCCTGGTGTCCGAAGTCGCCTGCTCGCTGCCGGGCTGCCCGCCGCTGGAAACGGTGGTGGCGTTTTGGACCAATGGAGACAAGCGCCACCAGTTCAAGGCATTCAAGCCGCCTGAGGAGGTCACCGAGGACGACATCCCGTTCGACTGGCTGATGGATTCCCTGCATCAACCCGACACCAACTTCTGCGCCTGCTGCTGAGGGGCGGGCAGACACTACAACACACATCCCGCAACGGGATGGAAGGAGACCAGCAACATGTCGAGACCAAGACTGAAAACTGCGGTGCAGTCGCTCGGGCACACGCAAGCCCTGAAGGACGGCAGCGTGGTGCCGCAGGGCTTCGATTTCGAATTCGAAGAGGTGCCGAAGATTATCCAGGCTTTCCGCCGCATGGTGCGCGGGAGCGAATTCGACATCAGCGAAATGGCGATCACGACCTACCTGGCCGCGCGCGCGCACGGCAAGGAGTTCACGGCGCTGCCGGTGTTCCTGGTACGCGCTTTCCATCATGGCGCCATCATGGTCAACACCCGCCTCGGCATCCGCAGTCCAAAAGACCTGGAGGGCAAGCGGGTGGGTGTCAACCGCGGATACACCGTTACCACCGGCGTGTGGGCGCGCAGCATCCTGCAGCACGAACACGGCGTGGACCTGTCGAAGGTAACCTGGGTGCTGTCGGGGGACGAGCATGTCGCCGAGTTCCAGCCGCCGGCCAACGTGGTGGCGATGGAGCCCGGACGCACCCTCGAGGAGCTGCTGGTGGCGGGGGAGATCGCCGCGGCGATCGGCGTGGACGTCGATCATCCCGATGTGAAGCCCTTGATTCCCGATGCGCGCCAGGCCGGCTTCGATGCACTGCGCCAGCATGGGCACTATCCGATCAACCACACGCTCGTGGTCAGGAACGCGCTGCTCGAGGCGCATCCTGGCCTGGCGCAGGATATCTTCGACACCTTTGCGCAAGCCAAGGACCGCTACGTCGAGCGCCTGGCGCGCACCGCGTTCGACGAACTGCCGAAGGCGGACCAGGGCTACAAGCGGGTCATGGAAATCACCGGCGAAGACCCGCTCCCTTACGGCATCGAGGCGAACCGCCGCATGATCGAATCGGTCATCCGGTACGCCGGCGAGCAGGGCATTCTCAAGCGGCCGTTCGCGGTGGAAGAACTGTTCGCACCTGTGGCCTGAAACGCGCCGCGGCACATCCAGACAATAAAGAGAACGGGGAGCACATGAATACGAAAGACGACGTAGTAACGATTCCGGCGCTGCAGCAGATGAAGCGCGACGGGAAGAAGATTGTCGGCGTGGTGGCATGGGATTACCAGATCGCGCAGATCGTCGACCGCGCAGGGGTGGACATCGTTTCGGTTGGCGATACGGTCGGCACCAACCTGTGGGGCCATGCGAACCCGCTGGAAGTGACGATGGACGAGATGGTGGTGGTCTGCAAGGCGGTGCGCCGCGGCGTCAAGCGCGCGCTGGTGAGCGTCGATTTTCCGTTCGGCCCGCTGCAGCAGGGCACCGAGGCGGCGCTGTCCGCCGCCATCCGCCTGGTGAAAGAGGCGGGCGCGGACATGATCAAGCTCGATGGCGCCGCCGAATTCCCGGAAGCCGTACGCGCGATCACGCGCGCCGGGATTCCCGTGTTCGCGCAGTTCGGCATCACGCCGCAGACCGCGCTCCAGTACGGGATCGACTACCGCACCATGTTCAAGGGCGGGGTGCAGGTGCCTGCCGAAATGACGGCCCAGCTGGTGGAGGAGGCCAAACGCCTCGAAGAAGCGGGCGCCGCACTGCTTGACTTCACCAACTCCGGCCCGGTGGCCGGCCCGGCGGTCGCCCGCTCCGTGGCCATTCCCGTCATCGGCGGACTGGGTGGCGGACCATGGCTCGACGGCCGCATGCGCATGGCGCACGCGGCGATCGGCTACGCGGCAAGCAATCTCGATGCCCCGGCCGACACCTATGCCAATGTCGCGCGCATCACCCACGAAGCGATCACCGCCTTCGCCGGCGACGTGCGCGCCGCGCGCCAGATCAAGGGCGGCATTCCCGTCACACCCGCAGCCTGAACGGACCGCCATGCCTACAGCACTCATCGACGGGATTGAAACCCGCTACGAAGTCGTCGGAACCGGTCCGGCCCTGCTGATGTTTTCGCCGGGCGGCTTTGATGCCACCATCGAAAAATGGTCGTCGCTCGGCGTCTATGCGCGCACCAGGCCGCTCGACCATCTCTCCCGCCACTACACCTGCATTCTGTTCGATCGGCGCGAGTGCGGGCAGTCGGGCGGCCGTGTCGAGCACGTGGGCTGGAGCGATTACGTCCGGCAGGGCAAGGGACTGCTGGACCACCTGGGGATCGCCAGGGCGCACCTGATGGGCGGCTGCATGGGCTGCTGCCCCGTGATGGCGTTTGCCGCCGCCCACCCGGAGCTTACCCTGAGCATGATCCTGTACTGGCCGGTGGGCGGCGCGAGGTACCGCCTGTCCAGCCACCAGCGTTTTGCGGAGCACCTGGCCTATGTGCACCAGCATGGGCTGGCCGCGGTGGCGGCGCTGGCCACGACGGAAGGGAAGGCGTTCGGCGCCGATCCGCGCGGGGGGCCATGGGCTTCGGTGATCCGGCGCGATCCCGCGTTCGCCGAGCGCTACGCTCAGCAGGATGTGGGCAAGTACAAGCTGATCGTGGCGGCAATGGGACGCACCCTGGTCGACCGCGATACCGCGCCTGGCGCCGAACCGGAGGACCTGATGCGGCTCGATATTCCCGCACTGGTGGTACCGGGCTCCGACGCCTCGCACGCCACGTCGGCCGCGCGCTATCTCCAGGAATGCCTGCCGCGCGCCGAGTACTGGGATGTCGCACCCGCTGACCAGCTCGAAGAGAACAGCTCGGCGCGGCTGCTGCAGTTCCTCGAAGCCGCGCAGGCCGCCGCCTAGCCCGTGGCGGGGACCGTGCGTCCCCGCAGCTTGAACGAGCATGCAGTTCGGACTGGGAAAGCGGCCGGGCCTGGCATATCCGTTCGACGCCCGTGGGAGGCCCGGCTCGGGCTCCTGGCGGCTTGTCACCGAGCCAATGATGGAGGCAAGGCGGCGTTTGCCGGGAACTCGGCGGTCGATACCGCCGCGACGCAATCCCTCAGGAAAGTTTCTGTTGACACTAGGTTAAGCAGCATATAAATTAGCCACTGTACTTCTATGCAGACCGACGTTCCATATATGGGAACGCTAAATCCCGGGAGAAGGTGCACGGCCTGCCGGACCGGCTGCACCGCTGCCCGCATCATTGCTTGCTGACCAAGAGACAGTCTTCATGATCATCGACATTCATTGCCATTACACGACCGAGCCACAGGCGCTGCATACCTTCCGCGACAAGCAGCTTGCCGGCCTGGCCGATGCGGCGCGCAGGCCCGCCACGAGCGACCTTGGCATCAGCGACGAAGCGCTGGTGAAAAGCGTCGAGCCGCAGCTGAGACTGCAGAAGGAGCGCGGCAGCGACCTGACCGTGTTTTCGCCGCGCGCCGCCGGTATGGCCCACCATGTCGGCAACGAGGCGGTAAGCCAGCAGTGGAGCCGGATCAGCAACGACCTGATCCACCGCATCTGCACCCTGTTGCCGGACAATTTCGTTGGCGTGGGCCAGCTGCCGCAGTTCCCCGGGGTGTCGCCCAAGAATTGTATTCCCGAACTGGAGCGCGTCGTGAACGAGCTCGGCTTCATCGGCGTCAACCTCAATCCCGACCCGTCCGGCGGCTACTGGACCGATCCGCCGCTGACCGACCGCTACTGGTACCCGATTTACGAAAAGCTGTGCGAGCTCGACGTGCCGGCGATGATCCACGTATCCTCGTCATGCAACCCGGCTTTCCACCACACGGGCGCGCACTACATCAATGCCGATACCACGGCCTTCATGCAGCTCATCCAGGGCAACCTGTTCGCCGATTTCCCGACCCTGCGCTTCGTCATTCCGCACGGCGGCGGCGCGGTGCCGTTCCACTGGGGACGCTACCGCGGCATGTGCCTGGCCATGCAGAAGGTGAACCTGCTCGACCACGTGATGAAGAACGTGTTCTTCGATACCTGCGTGTACCACAAGCCTGGCATCGAACTGTTGACCGATGTGGTACCGATCGACAACGTGATGTTCGCCTCCGAAATGCTGGGCGCGGTGCCCGGGCTCGACCCGGAGAGCGGCCACTACTTCGATGACACCAAGCGCTACCTCGACCAGGTCGAGGGGCTCGGCGAAGAAAGCCGCTACAAGATTTTTGAAGGAAACGCGCGCCGCGTCTACCCGCGCCTGGACGCGCTCCTGACGCAGCGGGGCTTTCCCGCCAGGCAGCCTGGCCCGGCCCACCGATCGCCATAACGAGAAAAGGAATTGACATGAGCAGTATGCAGCCTTCGCTTTCGAATATCCGCCGCGACTTCGAGCGCGTGGCCCCGGGCGTGGTGCAGCAGGCGGCGGCGTTCGCGTCATCGATCCTGGCCGACGTTGCCGGCCGCCGCGGCGCCATGGACGCGCGCATCGCGCCGCTGTCGCACGCCACCCGCATCGCCGGGCCAGCCTTCACGGTCGAGGTGCGGCCGGGCGATAACCTGATGATTCATGCGGCGATGGCGATGGCCCGGCCGGGCGACATCCTCGTCATCGACGGCAAGGCCGACCGCACCTGTGCGCTGATGGGCGCGATCATGATGAACACCTGTAAAAAGCTCGGCTTCGGCGGCGTGATCCTGGATGCGTCGCTGCGCGACACCGAAGAATTGCTGGAGCTCGGTTTCCCCGTGTATGCGATCGGCGCCAACCCGAATGGGCCGACCAAGGGCGTGGCCGGCCGCATCAATTGGCCGATCAGCTGCGGCGGCGTGGTGGTGAATCCGGGCGACCTGATCGTCGCCGACGCCGATGGCGTGGTGGTGGTCGAGCGCGAGAAGGCGGAGTCGCTGCTGGGACTGGCCGAAAAGAAGGTCCTTGATGAGCGCGGCCGCATTGCCGACATTTTGGCCGGCAGGAATATCCAGCCGCGCTGGCTGGACGGCGCGCTGCGCGCGGCCGGGGTACTGAAAGATGACGAAACGCTGTAAGCACGGCCTCGGCCGATAAATCGAACGAACTGAAGGAGACGTCACGGTGGAAAAAGTAAAAGCAGCAGTCAAGGTGGGGCCGAACCAGATCGAGATCCAGGAGTTCCCGATGCCGGAGATCGCGGACGATGCCGCGCTGATGCGGGTCGAGGTGGCGGGCATCTGCGGCACCGACGTGAAGATGTTCAAGGAAGGGCTGAAAACAGGCGGCCCGGTGATCATGGGCCACGAAAATATTGGCCGCATCACCAAGGCGGGCAAGGAATTCACGGCGCGCAAGGGTTTCAAGGAAGGCGACCTGGTCTTTGTCGAGCACTACGTCATGTGCGGCAAGTGCGAGTGGTGCCACAAGGGCGAGTACCGCCACTGCGAAAATACCGATTGGCGCTCGAATCCGGACGGGATCCGCTATGGCTACAGTACCTCCGACAAGCCGCCGCACCTGTGGGGCGGTTTCGCGCAGTACATGTACCTGCCATGGAATTCGGTGGTGCACAAGGTGCCTGACGGCGTGACGGCCGAACTGGCGGGGCTGGTGACGCCGATGGCCAACGGTATCGAATGGGCCCTGTTCGACTGCGGGGTAGGCTACAACTCCACCGTGCTGATCCAGGGTCCGGGCCAGCAGGGGCTGGCCGCGACCATCGCCTGCAAGCAGGCCGGCGCTTCCCTGATCATCGTGACCGGCACCAGCAAAGACAAGGCGCGCCTCGAGGTTGCCAAGAAACTGGGCGCCGACCATGTGATCAACGTGCAGGAAGAGAACCCGCTCCAGCGGATCATGGAGATCACCGGCGGCAAGGGCGTGGACGTGGCACTGGACTGCACCGCCGGCGCCGGCACCGTGCCGATCCACCTTGGCGTCGAAGCACTCAAGCGCAAGGGCGGCACCTTGCTGATCCAGGGCGAAATGAGCGAGTTCCCGAATTTCCCGATCGGGAAGATCACCGTGAAGTACATCACCATCAAGAGCGCGCGCGGCCACAGCTACCGCGCCTGCGAGCTGGCGCTGGAGCAACTGGCATCGAAGCGCTTCCCGCTCGAACTGCTGACCACCCACCGCTTCGGCCTCGCCGATACCGAGTATGCGATCAAGTCGGTGGGCGGGGAGGGCGCGGCGGACGTGGTGCACGTATCGCTGATGCCGTGGCTGTAAGCGGCCCGGCGGTCCGGGTTTAACCAGCAAGGAAGAAAGGCGCCAGATGGCCGAACGCATTCCCGTCACGGTGCTCACCGGTTATCTCGGCGCCGGCAAGACCACGCTCCTGAACCGCATCCTGTCGGAAGACCATGGCAGGCGCTATGCCGTGATCGTCAACGAGTTTGGCGAGATCGGCATCGATAACGACCTCATCCTCAACTCGGATGAAGAGTTGTTCGAGATGAACAACGGCTGCATTTGCTGCACGGTGCGCGGAGACCTGATCCGCACCCTGCACGCCCTGCTGTCGAAGAAATCGGATTTCGACGCCATTATTGTCGAGACCACGGGCCTGGCCGATCCCGGCCCGGTCGCACAGACCTTCTTCATGGACGCGTTCCTGCAAGAGAGAACGGCGCTCGACTCTGTCACCACGGTCATCGACGCCCGCCATATCCTGTTGCGCCTGCACGATAGCCGCGAGGCGGTCGAGCAGGTGGCGTTCGCCGACCAGATGGTGCTGAACAAGACCGAACTGGTGACGGCGGAGGAACTCGACAGCATCGAAGCCCGGTTAAGGCGGATCAATCCGTTGGCGCCAATCCATCGCGCCCAGCGCGCCAATGTTTCACTCGAAAAAGTGCTGGGGCGGGGCGGCTTCGACATCGCGCGCATCGTTTCTCTCGAGCCCGATTTTCTCGCGCCCGCGCACGGCGAGGCAGGCCACGTGCATGACGAGCATTGCGGACACGCGCATGCAGATCACGGCCATGACAGCCACCACGATCACGTGCACGATGCGGGCATCCGCAGCATTGCGCTGACGTCCTCGGCGCCGATGGACGGCGAGCGCATCCGTATGTGGCTCAATGCACTGGTGAGCAGCAAGGGCGGAGATATCCTGCGCGCCAAAGGGATCATCGATGTCAGGGACGAGAGCCGGCGCCTGGTGTTCCAGTCCGTCCACATGCTGCTCGAAGGGGACCTGCAACAGGCATGGAAGCCCGGCGAGGCCCGTTACAGCCGGCTTGTCTTCATCGGCCGCAATCTCGACGAACACCTGCTCAGGAAGGGCTTCGAGTCCTGTGTCGCACCGCCTGTCGTCTGACAGTGAGGAAAAATGGAACGCCGTCCCATATTCGCCGCGTGAATGATGGAAATGGCGGAACTTGATTGGACTGCATGAATTCAAGTCGTTATACTGCGCCGCAATATAACTAATTGCTTGGAGTGCAGTATGTCGACCATGACTTTTGATGTCGCTGGCATCGCCGGAGTGCGTGAAGTTTCGCCAGTAAAACAGGCGCTGCTTCAGCATCGGGTGCCACGCCAGAACCCCGTGCCCGAAGCGGCGGCAGCGCCGGCCAAGGCGCGTCGCACACGGACTTTCTTTGGCCTGGGCTCGGCGGTTTCCTTCGAGTGCGATAACTGGATGCGCTGGACCGGGGTGTAACCGGTCAGCGGCACATCGACCACACCAGGCCGACGAGCGCCGCTCCCAGTACCACAACCGCCGGCTCCAGGTTGCGCCATGCAACCGCCACGGCAACCATGCCGGCCGCTGCGATTTCCAGTGCGCCGAGCGCCATTGGCCCGGCCATGTCCCAGGCCGCGGCCGCGATCATGCCGGCTACGACGAACCCGGCCGGCAGGCTGATCGCCTTGATGACCGGCGCCAGCCGGTTGTAGCAATAAGAAACGCCGGCACTGCCGATCCAGGTGGGAATGACGATGCCGGCGATGGCGGCCGCGGCGCCGGGCAGGCCATACATGTAATAACCGACCCCCGACAGGAAACCCGCTTTCGGACCGGGGCTCAGGTAGCCCAGTGCGATCGCCCACGCGAACAGCCCCGGATCGAGCAGCCCCTTGCTGACCCAGCGATCCTGGATCACGGCCAGCGGTCCATTCCCGCCGCCGAGCGAAAACAGGCAGCTGACGAGCACCACGGTCATGATCTCGACCACGCCGACGGTGTCGGCCGTCATGCCGCACCCTGGCTGGGTGCGCGCAGCACCATGGCGCCAATGGCGAAACCGGCGATGGCGGCGAGCAGCAGCGGCACGCCTGCCATGGCCGCCGCGGCGACGGCGCAGGCAAGCGCAACCCCGGCTGCGCGTTGCCGTCCCTTCAGCCTGGCGTTCCTGAGCTGGTGCCAGGTGTTCCCGAACAGCAGGCCGACAACGGCAATCCCCACCGCGCGCCTGACCTGCACCAGCGGTTCGCCCAAGGTATCCGGGCTGAGCAGCATCGCTCCCAGGAGCACGAACAGCGCCGCGGGCGTTACCAGGGCCAGCAATGCGACGAGGCTGCCCGGCCAGGCGCGCAGCCTGAACCCGACCAGCCCGGCGAAGGCGAGGAATTTGGGTGCCGGGATCACGGTGGCCGCCACCATCAGCGCCTGCTGCTCATCCATCGTCAACCAGGCCTTCCCGTGGACCAGCTCCGCTTCCAGTTTCCGGGTGGCCGCCCACATTCCTCCGAACGCGGTCGCGCCGATCCGGAGGAACACGGTTGCCAGGTCTGACAGCCCGATGAGCCCGGCTTCAGAGCGGTCGCTGGCCGCCATCCTAGTCGAGGCTGGCGCCCGATGCGCGCACCACCGGTGCCCAGCGCTTGATTTCGCCGGCGATGTAGGCAGTGCTTTGCTGCGGATCGAGCTTGTTCGGCTCGATACCCTCGGCTAACAGCTTCTGGCGCACGTCGGGCAACTGCAGGATGCGCCGCACTTCGGTATTGAGGCGCTGCACGACGTCCGGGTTCATGCCGGCCGGGCCGGACAGGGAGAACCAGGTGGTCGCGACCAGCTCCGGATGACCCAGTTCGGCAAATGTCGGTACGTCGGCGAACTCGCTGACACGCGACTTCGCCGACACGGCAAGTGCGCGCGCCTTGCCGGTGCGGATCTGGCCTGCCGCCGTGCTGAGGGTGGTCGACAGGGCCTGGATGTGGCCGGCCATCAGATCCGAGACCGCGGGGCTGGCTCCTTTGTAGGGCACGTGCACCATCGGGGTGCCGGTGATCTGCTTGAAATTTTCGGCGAACAGGTGACCCTGGGTGCCGTTGCCCGGTGAGCCATAGTTGAGTTTGCCTTTCTGCGCCTTGGCATAGGCGACGAACTCCTTCAGGTTCCTGGCCGGCACGCTTGGGTGCACCGCCAGCACGTTCGGCGGGCCGCCAAGCACGGCAATGTGGGTGAAGTCGCGCATCGCGTCGAACGGCAGCTTCGTCGCCAGCGATGGTGCGATGGCGTGCGAGCCGATGCCCGAGATGACCAGCGTGTAGCCGTCCGGCGCCGCTTTCGCGACAACGGCGGAACCGGTCACGCCACCGGCGCCCGGTCGGTTCTCGACAATGAAGGTCTGCTTGAAAGTTTCGCCCAGGTGGTTCGCCACCACGCGGCCGAGCGTGTCGGAAGTGCCGCCGGGGGCGTACGGCACGATGATGCGGACCTGTTTGGCGGGCCAGGTTTCGGCGTGCGCGGCACCGGCGCCCAGGAGCGATGCCCCTGCCAGCAGCGTGCGCAGGGCAATGCGGGTCTGTAAGCTTGTCATATGTTCTGTCGGCATCGAACCTGGCCACCCGAACAGCGGCGGCCATGGGATCTCATACCTGTCTCCATAGTAAAATTTTTTGTTGGAATGTTATTGTTCCGATATATGGAATGCAGTACCATAAGCAGGAACAGATCTAAGGTAAAGCGGTATGCTGTTCAATGTCAACCCGAAACTGTGGCGCGTGCGCATCGGGTTTATTTCGAGGAAAAGCGAATGGCTCTTTATCTGACGGTCTTCATCTCCGTGCTGAACCAGATTGGTTTAAAAGGCAGCAAGATGCTCATTGCGCTGCATGCGCTCGATCTGAAAGCCGATCCCGCGACGATCGGCTTGCTGATCTCGGCCTATGCGGTGTTTCCGCTGATGCTGGCGGTGTACGCCGGGAGGCTGACCGACCGCATCGGCGTGCGCTGGCCCATGTTGTGCGGCTCGCTGGGCATGAGCGCCGGCCTGCTGGTTCCCTTTGTCTGGCCCACCATGGGCGCCTTGTTCGTGGCGGCCACGGTGCTCGGCGCGGCGAATATCTTCTTCCACGTTTCCTGCCACAACCTGGTGGGCTCGATCAAGGGCGCGGGCAGCCGCACCAGCAACTTCGGCACGTTCAGCCTGGGCGCTTCTGTCTCCGGCATGCTCGGCCCGGTCCTGGTCGGCTTCATGGTCGATAGCGCGGGCTATTCCTCGACTTTCGTCACGCTCGCAGGCATCGTGATCCTGCCGGGTTTCGTGTTGCTGGTGTATCCGCATTTCATCCCGGCCGTCGTCGAGTCCAAGCCGGATCCGCAGGCTGGAGGCGTCAGGGAACTGCTGGCTGACCGCGCCCTGCGCACGACGCTGATCACGAGCGGGCTGATCATCACCGCGATCGACCTGTTCAATTTCTACATGCCGATCTACGGGCGCGCTGTCGGGCTGTCGGCATCGACAATCGGCTGGATCATCGGCATGCAGGCTGCCGCCGCGTTCGTGGTGCGCTTGTGGATGCCCTGGCTGGCCCGGCGCTACGGCGAAGCCCGCGTGCTGACCTGGTCCCTGCTGATGGCCGGCTCGACCTATCTGCTGTTCCCGATGTTCGACCAGCCTGTCGTCATGGGCGCGGTCTCTTTCCTGCTTGGACTGGGCCTTGGCTGCGGACAACCGCTGTCGATCGTCCTCACCTACAACAACTCGCCTCCCGGCCGGGTCGGCGAAGCGCTGGGGATCCGCCTCGCGGTCAACAAGTTCACCCAGATCGCCGTACCGATCCTGTTCGGCACGATGGGCACTTCGTTCGGCATCTTCCCCGTGTTCTGGTCGAACGCAGCCTTGCTGCTGGTCGGCGGCGCATTCACCGCGCGCATGCGCGGTGAAGGCGCCGGCAAGGGGCATTGACGGGGCCGGGCCGAAATGATATTTTGACCATTCTTTAATTTAGGAATGGCGTTCCTTCATATGGAACGCCACCGATCAACGCCATATTGATTGGAATATTTTGGACTCATCAGTCGGCACAGGTGGACCGATCGCATCGGAACAGCGGGAAAGCCCGGCGCTCCCGCAGGTCTCCCTCAAGGACCTGTTTTCCTGCTTCCTGCAGATCGGCCTTACCTCATTCGGCGGCGGCACCCAGGCATGGGTCTACCGCGCCGTGGTGGAAGAGCGCAAGTGGCTGGATGAGAAAGCCTTCCTTGCCGGCTTGACGGTCGCCCAGATCCTGCCGGGCGCGAACCCGGTCAACCTGTCGCTGTACGTCGGGCAGCGCCTGCGCGGTGGCATTGGGGCACTCGTTGCGACGCTGGGCATGGTCGTACCCGCGATCTGCGTGGTGCTGGCGGTTGCGGCGCTCTACGCGCGCATCGCACAGTATCCCCTGACGCAGTTCATGTTGATCGGCATTGCCACCGTTGGCATCGGGGCGACCTTTGCCGCAGGAACCAAGGCGGCGCTCCGGATCGAGCGCAGGCCCCTCGCGATATCGATCGGCATCGCCACCTTTGTCGCGGTGGGAGTGTTTCACTGGTCGATGATTCCCGTGGTCGGCGTGCTGGCGCCATTGAGCATCGTCCTTGCGCTGCGGAGGCCCCGTGGGTAGCCTTCTCTGGAAGATCGTACTCGTATTCGCGCCGCTATCGCTGATGTCGATCGGCGGCGGACAGGCCATCATTGCCGATATCCAGTTGCAGACGGTAGTGGTGAACCAGTGGCTCACCAACCAGCAGTTCGCCGACCTGTTCGCGATCTCGCGCGCCACGCCTGGCCCGAACACGCTGATCGCCTCGCTGATCGGATGGCAGCTTGCCGGACCGGCCGGATTGCTGGTAGCCACGCTGGCGATGTTCGTCCCTTCGTCCATCGTGTTCGTCGCCGTGACCACGGTGTGGCACCGGCACAGCGAGTCGCCGTGGCGCAAGGCCGTCGAGCGGGGCCTTGCGCCGGTTGCGGTCGGCCTGATCTTCGCAGGCGCGCTGACGATCCTGCAGGCGATCCACCTGTCCGCGCTCGGCTGGGCGACCACCCTGATCGCCGGAGGCGTCCTCTATTTCACGAAGACGAATCCCTACCTGATGATCTTCACGGTAGCCGCGTTATACCTCGCCGTCTTCTTTGTTTTCTAACCATTCACTACAACAGGAGACCAATTTGGCCAAGCTGCAGTTATCTGTCGCGATGGGCGACTACGACCGTACCCGCGCGCTGCTGGACGGAACCGTACAGCTCGACGGCGTCGATCCCGTCTACATGACGCTTTCGCCGGAAGAGACCTTCTTCCGCGCTTTCCGCAATGCCGAATTCGACATCAGCGAAATGTCCTTCTCGAGCTACCTGGTCAAGGCGGCCAATGGCGAGTGTCCTTATATCGCAGTGCCGGTGTTCCTGTCGCGCGCCTTCCGCCACACGTCGATCTACGTGCGCAAGGACCGCATCAAGCGCCCGCAGGACCTGAAGGGCTGCAGGATTGGCGTTCCCGAATACCAGCTCACGGCCAATGTGTGGGCCCGCGCCATCCTGCAGGACGATTACGGCGTGAGCCCGGCGGACGTGACCTGGGTACGCGGCGGTATCGACGAGCCGGGGCGGCCCGAAAAGATCAAGCTGCGCCTGCCGCCGGACGTGCGGATGGAAAACGCGCCTGCGGGCGACACCATTTCGGCGATGCTCGACCGCGGCGACATCGACGGCTTCATCGCGCCGCGACCGCCCGGCGGCGCCGCCGCCAGAAATCCGAACGTCGGCTGGCTGTTCGACGACCCGACCACCATCGCGAAGGACTACTACAAACGCACCGGCGTGTTCCCGATCATGCATGTGGTTGGCGTCAGGAAGGAGCTGGCCACGCAGCACCCGTGGCTGCCGGGCGCGGTACTGAAGGCCTTCGAGCAGGCAAAGATGGCGGCGCTCGACAAGCTGGCCGACACCTCGGCCACCAAGGTCACCTTGCCGTTCGTGGAAGAGCAGCTGAAAGCCGCGCGCGAATCGATGGGCCAGGACTACTGGTCCTACGGCGTTGAGGCCAACCGTCCAACGCTGGAGGCGTTCGTGCGGCACCATCACGCGCAAGGCCTGTCTCCGCGCCTCATGGCGGTGGACGAAATCTTCCACCCCGCGACCTACGAATCTTTCAAGATCTGAGCCGTGCCTGAGGCGCCTCGAGCGGCACCCGCAGCGCCGTCCGCGCTCGCCCCCTTGCGTGATCCGGTATTCCGCATGTTGTGGGGCACCTGGATGACTGCCAACATCTGCATGTGGATGACGGACGTGGCGGCCGCGTGGATGATGACGTCGCTGACCACCTCGCCCATGTGGGTGGCGCTGGTGCAGACCGCCGCCACCTTGCCGGTGTTCCTGCTCGGGCTCCCGAGCGGCGCGTTCGCGGATATCCTCAACCGGCGCCGCTACTTCATGGCGACCCAGTTCTGGATCGCGGCCGTGGCATCGGCGCTGTGCGCGTTCGTGTTGTCGGGGCTGGTCACGCCTGTGCTGCTGCTGGCGATGACCTTCGCCAACGGAATCGGGCTGGCGATGCGCTGGCCCGTCTATGCGGCGATCGTGCCCGACCTCGTACCGCGCGCCCAGCTGCCCGCGGCGCTCGCGCTCAATGGGGTGGCGATGAACACATCGCGTATCGTCGGGCCGCTTGTCGCGGGAGCGATCATCGCCAGCGCAGGCAGCGCCTATGTGTTCCTGCTGAACGCGGCACTGTCGGTCGCCGCCGGTTTTGTCATCATGCGCTGGAAGCACGAGCAGGTTCCCAGCCCGCTTGGCCGCGAGCGGCTGTCCAGCGCCATCCGGGTCGGCGTGCAGTACGTGCGCCAGTCGGAACGGATGAGGTCGGTGCTGCTGCGGATCGCGCTGTTCTTCTTTCATTCGACCGCGCTGCTCGCCCTGTTGCCCCTGATCGCGCGCGGCATGGACGGCGGAGGCGCCGGCACCTTCACTTTGCTGCTGGCTTCGCTGGGGGCCGGCGCCATCGTCACGACCCTGTTCCTGCCGCGCATCCGCCAGCGGATGCCGCGCGAGACCCTGGTCCTGAGCGGCACGCTGCTCCAGGCCGGGGCGATGGCGGTGGTCGCGCTTGCGCCGAATATCTACGTCGCGGTGCCGGCCATGTTCGTCGCCGGCACGGGCTTGATTTCGACAGCCAATTCCTTGACCGTTGCCGCCCAGCTTGCGCTGCCGGATTGGGTGAGGGCGCGCGGCATGTCGATCTACCAGATGTCGATCATGGGCGCCGGTGCCTCCGGCGCAGCGTTGTGGGGGCAGGTGGCGACGGTGGGCAGCGTGGCGACGAGCCTGCTGGTGGCTGCTGCGTCCGGCGCCGCCGCGATGACGATCGCGCATGTGCGGCTGGGCGACCGCAGCCTGGAGGAAGACCTGACCCCTGCCGGCGAATTCAGGCTGCCGCAAGTCGCCGCGCCGCCAGGGCCGGGGCGCGTGGAGATGACGATCGAGTACTGTATCGACCCTGGGCGCGCGGCCGAATTCTGCGCATTGATGCAGGAAAGCCGCCGCAGCAGGCTGCGCCAGGGCGCGCTCGCCTGGGAGCTGCTGTGCGACACAGCGAACATGGGGCGGTATGTGGAAAGAATCGTCGACGAATCGTGGACTGAGCACCTGCGTCGCCTGAGCCGGATCACAACATCCGACGTGGCGCTTCGCGAACGCAAGCTCGCTTTCCATGTTGGCCTGGCAGCACCGGTGGTGAGGCGCCTCCTGGTGACGTCCGCGGCAGCTTCTTGAGCAGAAGAAGCTAGCGCGGGAATTGCCGGCCAGGCTGGGGGTCGGGTCAGAAATTCGCCGTCAGGAACAGCCGGAACGAGCGCGACTCGATCGGATGGAAATGGATATCCGCGGTGGCCGAACCGATAGGCTCATCGGCTAGCCGGGACTCGTAGTAATAGTCGATGGCGGAAGCGCGGCGATTGGTCAGATTGAAGCCTTCCAGCTCGATGCGCAGGGTCGGCGTGATGCGGTAGCCGATGCGGCCGTTCACGGTAGCGGTGCTGCGCGAGCGCACGCTGTTATCTTCGATCAGCGGGCGCGAACCGAAATAGCGCAGTTGCAGCGCGGCCGTGTAGGGCCCGACATTGTCGATGGCCAGCGCGACCGACGCTACGCCTTCTACCGCACCTGGGATGTGCCGCCCGGCTGGATCGCCGTCCGTGAAGCGCGCCCGAGCGTAGGCCAGGTCGGTATCGATGGTGAGCCATTTGGCGGGCTTGTAATAGTGGTTGAATTCGAATCCAGAACGCCGGCTTGGACGACCGGCTTCCGTGTTGCCGGCATCGCCGACAAACACCAGCTCCGAATCCAGGTTCAGCTGGTACACCGACAGGGAGCTCTGCATGCCGGGGAGAATCTCCGAACGCACACCTGCCTCGATGCCGCGCGAGCGCGCCAATGCCGGAACACGGTCGGCCGGCGTCGCCGGATCTTTTGGATCGACCCTGATCGTCGTGCCGCGCGCATCGTTGCTGTGAAAGCCGGTGCCGAGGTTGAGGTAGTACTCGGTCCTGGCGTGTGGTGCGTAGATCAGGTTCAGCTTCGGGCTGACAATGCCGTCGCGCGCCTTGCCCGAATTGAGCGGATTGTCGCTGTCGACCCTGAACCTGTAGGCATCCGCGCGTATTCCCGCGACGGTGCGGAAGGCCGGGCTCCAGCGCGTCGTGTTCTCCATGAATACGGCGGCGCTGGTTTCCACGATGTGGTCTGCACGGGTTGCCGCCAGCCGGCGCCGCGCGACAGTATTGAACAGGCCGTTGAAGATATTGTCGCTCTCGGCCTGGACACCGAACACCGTTTCCGATGCATGGCCGGAGAGGGACCCCGTCAGCGCATGCCGCGCCTGCAGGCCCAGGCTGGTGCGACGGTCCTGCTGGTTGAACTGGTCACCGTTGACGGGATCGTCGAGAAAATAGGTGAAGTTCGAATACAGGTCGAGTTCATTGTGGACCAGGTAGGCGTTCACCAGGCTGCTGGTCCCGCCGCCGCTGCGCTGCCATGCGCCCGACAGGCTATAGCGATGAGAATTTCCGCCATCGGTAGTATCGATCGTATCGAAGCGGCCGAGCGCGCCGGAGCTGACGGCGCGTTGCGGAATCTGGTCGGTCGCATTCCATTGGCCTCGGTAGGCCATCAGGCTGACATGGAACTGGTTGCCTTCGTTCCCCTCGCTATAGCGCAGCACGGCGCTGCGTTTGCGATAGGCGTCCGGCGCGGTGAAAGGGCCGTCGTTATTCAGCATTTCCAGCGCATAGAGCAGCCTGCCGTCACCCACTTCGGGCGAATCGGCCAGCAGGCCACGGCGGAATCCGTTCTGGCCCACGCCGATGCTGGCGATGCCTTGTTCAAGCTGGTCGGCATAAATAATGGCGGCGGTGCCGGCCGACGCAAAATCGCCTTCGGGGGCGTAGTAGGGGCCTTTGCGGTATTCGACTTTGGAAATCAGTTCGGGAATCAGGAAGTTGAGATCGGTCCATCCCTGCCCGTGACCATGGCTGCGCTGGTTGACCAGCATGCCATCGACGGATGTGCGCAGGTCCGTGCCATGGTCGAGATTAAAGCCGCGAAGATAAAACTGGTTCGCCTTGCCTTCACCGCTGTGCTGGCTCACGATCAGTCCCGGGACGGCTTCGAGAACTTCGGCAGCGCGGTACACCGTGCGCGCCGCCAGTTGCTCGCCTGTCACGGTGCCCGTGTTGGCGGAAGACGCGACGCCAGTCTTGTTCTCGCGCGAGCCTTGCACCGTCACCGTAATCAAGGGTTGTTCTTCTTCTTTGTTTTCAGCGTGCGCCGGTTGGGTGAAGATGACCATAAGGGCAGAGACCACGGTCACGCCAGTCCAACTGCACTTTGCATTGCTTCCTCGCGAGAGGGGAAATTTTCTTTTCATTCAGCGCCCCATGTAACGGTTCAGACACCACAAACGTATAACTTGAATATGACCTGCACAGCGAGCATCGCCCATGAGTGCATTGCAAAACATTGTATTGGGAAATTCCGGCCGGCACAACGAAAAAGTGGAACGTCGGTCCTCATATCGGAACAGAGGAAGTGACACAGCTGGCTGACGCCGAACGGCGTGGTGTTTGAGGTTCCAGTAGGCTCTGAGGATCGAACCTCCTGCTCAGAAATACCGGACAACGACTGGGAGGCGTACAACGCAGGGGTCTGTCGCGTTGTCGGCGGAGCAGGTCGACTCGGGTAGACTGTGGCGCACAAATACTTGATCGTCCGATATGCTCAGCTCCCGGTTCGTATCCGCTGGTACGCGGCCTGCCCACTGAGCTACCGGCACATCGAGGAGATCATGGATGAGCGCGGTGTGTCGGTTGACCATTCCACGATCAAGCGCTGGGCGATCCGCTTTCTGCCGCTGCTCGAAAAGTGGTCAGGGAAGTACAACCGTAAGGTCGGAGTTAGCTGGCGGATGGATCATCGGGCGATCAAACGCGTGACCAGGCCGATGCTGGATTTCAATCGTTCCGGGCTGCTGGCAGTGTGCTCGCCGGCGTCGAGCTCATGCATATGATCCGCAAACGCCCATGACGCCACGAACATATCGTTCGCTGAACAGTTTTATGTGCTGCCGGACAAATCCGTCCAGCCTGAGAGAAATCGCTCCTCGCCGGAAAATCTTAACCTTGGTTTGCTAACGAGACAGAAGCTCGTCTTCTAATCACCGAAGGTAATAGTGGCGGATCGGTTTGAGATTCTCGTCCAGTTCGTAGACCAGCGGCTGGCCGTTCGGGATGTTCAGGCCGACGATGTCGCTGTCGTTGATATTGTCGAGCATCTTGATGATGGCGCGCAGGCTGTTGCCATGGGCCGAGATCAGGATCTTTTTGCCGGCGCGGATAGCGGGGGCAATTTCCTCGTCCCAAGCCGGCATCAATCGGGCGACGGTATCCTTCAGGCACTCCGTCACCGGGATCCGGTTCCTGGCAAGCCCGGCGTAGCGCACGTCCCTGAACGAGCAGCGCTCGTCGCTTTCATCCAGCGCCGATGGCGCGGTGTCGTAGCTGCGGCGCCAAGCCAGCACCTGCTCGTCGCCGAACTTGGCGGCGGTCTCGGCCTTGTTCAGGCCCTGCAGGGCGCCGTAGTGGCGCTCGTTCAGGCGCCAGTCGTTCTTGACCGGCAGGTACATCAAGTCCATCTCGTCCAGCGCCAGCCATAGGGTGCGAACAGCGCGCTTGAGCACCGAAGTGTAGGCCAGGTCGAAGGTGAAACCAGCCGCGCGCAGCATACGGCCGGCGCTGCGCGCTTCGTGGATGCCCTTGTCGGTCAGATCGACGTCGGTCCAGCCGGTGAAGCGGTTTTCCAAGTTCCAGGTAGATTCGCCATGGCGCATGAAGACGATTTTGTACATAGATCCTTTAGCAGTGGGAATTTGGCGTACTTCAACCAGTGTTATTTTTTATTTTACAATCTTCGGATCGGCTTGAGGAAGCAGAAAGCGAGTCATGGCACGCGACTCCGATCGCCAGGTCGCAGAGCTACAAGTACGTGCTGCTGTCCTGAATCGCTTTACGTGACTCGGTACACCTAGAACCGCGGTCATGCTGTAAATCCTCCTGGGGTGGGGTTTTACGGTCCCAGGTGATTTGTGCAACAAAGCCGCCAGGATGCGTCATCTGGGATACGCACCCAGCCTTCCATCGGCACCCGAGCGCTGCGACTCATAATGGCTTTGTTGACGCTCCACCCGCCGTCATCGGCCTCAGTCGCTTCAGCGCCGACCCGCAGGGTCCCGGATGGATGACCAATGCGCACCGATTGGCGCGCGCCGCCACCGGCTGCGAGGTTCACGAGCGTGCCGGGAATCGCCGACGCCGTGCCGATGGCGATGGCTGCAGTCCCGACCATTGCGTGGTGCAACTTCCCCATCGACATCACACGCGCAAGCAGGTCGACGTCGCCGGCGGGCTTGGCGACAAATGCCACTTTCGGCGTGTGCTGGCCTTTGGCGGCATCATCGATGTGCGAGATGATGCCCATATGCAGTGCGCCGTGCGCGCGGATCGATTCGAACCGTGCGAGCGCTGTTGCATCGCTGTTGATGACATCGTGATATTTCTTCAAATGATGAGCGAACTGCTATTGAATACGGGCATGTTGGCAGGCCCGGTTACCGGGCCTGCCGTTATCACTGCCTTTGTTACTTGCCGCTGTCCTTCTGGGTAATGAACAGGCTGGCGATGCAGCTACCCGCAATGAGCACGGCCACGACCGTCAGCGATGCCTGGACCGGCACGTGATACCACGGCATGATCAGCATCTTCGCGCCGATGAAGGTCAGCACCATCGCCAGGCCATACTTGAGCAGGTGGAAGCGGTCAGCCACATCCACCAGCAGGAAGTAGAGAGCGCGTAGTCCCAATATGGCAAACATGTTCGACGTAAACACGATAAACGGATCTGTCGTGATGGCGA
>JAQGLR010000192.1 GCA_028292765.1 Massilia sp.
TTCATGCCCTGCACGCCTTCGTCCCAGCCGCGGATCACGTGGCCGGCGCCCAGCGGGAACTGGAACGGGTCGTTGCGGTCCTTGCTCGAATCGAACTTCGCGCCAGGCGTACCGTCGTCGTTGCGCAGCCAGCCGGTGTAGTGGACGGTGACGTAAGCGCCGGCTTTGGCCTCGGCGCCTGCGCCGACGACGGTGTCTTCGTATTGCAAGCCGGAAGCGGTGGTGGTATTGGTCATGATGTTCCTTCAATATTCTGGTTGAGGGGCGATTGTAGTGCATGGTCTCGCAACGTGCCATGCGCGCCCGCTTGCGGCACCCGCTTGCGGCTCCCGCCTGCGGGCGGCCGCAGTACGGCATCCCCTTCCGCGATTCTGGCTACAATGCGCTTTTGATACCGGGAACCATACCGCCATGCCAGCACCTGTTCCGTTCGCCCCCTGGGGCCTCGCATGAAGGGCGTCGCCCGCGCCTGGCGGCGCGCGCTGCGCGCCCAGTTTTCACGGCGCATGCTGATGCTGTCGTTCATTCCCCTGCTGCTGTCGCTGCTGGTCTGGGGCGGCCTGCTGTGGGCCTTCCTGCCTGGCCTGTTCGACTGGCTGCACGCGCTGTTCGTCGAATACGGCTGGTTCCAGTCGAGCGGCAGCATGCTGTCGATGCTGGGGCTGGGCGTGCTGAAAGTGGTGGTGGTGCCGATGATGGCCATCATCCTGCTGCTGCCGCTGATGATCGCCTCCTCGCTGCTGTTCATGGGCATTTTCGCCATGCCCGCCATCGAGCGCCACGTCGGCCGGCGCGACTACCCCGGGCTCGAGCAGAAGGGGGGCGGCAGCTTCGCCGGCAGCGTCTGGATGAACCTGTCGAGCGTGGCGGTGTTCGCGCTGCTGTGGCTGTGCACGGTGCCGCTGTACGCCATTCCGCCGCTGGCGGTGGTGGTGCAGGCGGCGCTGTGGGGCTGGGTGGCGTCGCGCGTGATGAGCTACGACGCACTCGCCGCCCACGCCAGCGCGCCGGAGCGCCAGGCCATCATGCGCACGCACCGCTGGCCGCTGCTGGCGATCGGCATGGCGTCGGGCGCGCTCGGCGCCTTGCCGGGCATCGCCTGGATGGGTGGCGCGGTGCTGGCGGTGGTGCTGTTCCCGATCCTGGCCATCCTGTCGGCCTGGCTCTACCTCGTGATTTTCCTGTTCACCGGACTCTGGTACCAGTACTACTGCCTGCAAGCCCTGGAAGAGCTGCGCGTGGCGAGCCCAAGTGCAGTGGCGCCGGCGCCACTGCATGGCGACAAGGCCCTTTGACTCGGCCGTGTAGGAGCCGAATACCCATGCCTGTAGGCATCAATGCCATCACGATAACTCTGCCGTTGTTTTTTTGCGAAAAAAATCCGGGCAGGTCAAATTTGTTGAACAGGGCTTCATGCAAGACCTGTTGATGTGGTGGAATGGTGGCTTCGGCGTGGTGAAATCCGCAGCGTTTCGCGGTTTTTCCACGGCGCCAAAACGTGAACAACGACGACCTAGATCACTCGAACAGACCGGTAGCAGGGATGGCGAGCAGGTTGACAGGCATTGCAGGAAAAACGATTCAAACCGGTTAAGCCATCATGGAAAGCACTCGCCGTTTCAAACGGCCTCGTAACGTATTTCGCGCGGTGCGCAACCTGCGCACCCGCTCCGACGGTAATGCCGCGCCAGCCATGGACGCGGCGGCCCTGGAGGCACCGCAATACGACACCATCCCCCATCTGTCGCTGGTTGCAGGAGCCGGTGCGCCCGTCGCCGCCGAACCCGTGCCCGGCGGCGCCGGCGAACCTCCCGCGGTCGAGCCCGGGCACGAGGGCGAACCGCCGCAAGGCAAGGGCCACGGCAGGCGCATCCTGTTCGGCCTGCTGCTGGTGGTCGTTGCCGCCGGCTCGGCGTATGCCGTCTACGAAACCCGTACCTCGACCCTGCAGGCCAAGCTCTTCGCCGGCATGATGGAGGATGTAAACTTCCGCATGGACAAGGGGCCGAGCGACGCGATCCGCTTCCCGGCCATGAGCCCCTACGACGCGCGCCTCGGCTACGCCCACATGCCGGGCTTCCTGGCCAAGCTGCAGACGCGCGACTACGTCATCGACGCCCAGGCGCGCATGTCGCCGAAGATGCTGGAACTGGCCGATCGCGGCCTGTTCGCCACCTACCAGGAAAAGACCCGCACGGGCCTCGAGATCCTCGACTGGCACCGCCAGCCGCTGTTCGGTTCACGCTTCCCCGAACGCTCTTACGAGCGCTTCGACGACACGCCGCAGCTACTGGTGCAAAGCCTGCTGTTCATCGAAAACCGCGAGCTGCTCGACCCGGCCTACCCGAAACGCAACCCGGCGGTCGAATGGGACCGCTTCTCGAAAGCCGTGTTCGACAAGGCCCTGTCCTCGGTCGGCATCGGCGGCGGCGGGCGCGTCGCGGGCGGCTCCACGCTGGCGACCCAGATCGAAAAATACCGCCATTCGCCGGAAGGGCGTACCGCCTCGCTCGGGGACAAGCTGATCCAGATGGCCTCGGCCACGCTGCGCGCCTACCGCGACGGCGAAGACACCACCGGCACCCGGCGCCAGATCGTGCTCGACTACCTGAACACGGTGCCGCTCTCGGCCAAGCCCGGCTACGGCGAAGTGAACGGCATCGGCGACGGCATGTGGGTCTGGTACGGCCGCGATTTCGCGAAGGTGAGCAGTGCCCTGAAGGGGCCGCTCAACACGCCCGAGGCCGTGCTGGTCTACAAGGAAGCGCTGTCGCTGATGATCGCGCAGCGCCGTCCCGCCTATTACCTCGGCGCCGGCAAGGCCGACCTCGAAATCCTCACCGACAGCCACCTGCGCGTGCTGGCCCAGTCCGGCGTGATCACGCCGCAGCTGCGCGATGCCGCACTGCGCGCCAAGCTGCATCCGGCGCTGTCCTCGGGCGTCGAGCCGCCGGCCGCCAACGCGTTCGTCTCGCGCAAGGCCGCCAACGCCGTGCGCAACCACCTCGGCTACATGCTGGGCGAATCGCGCCTGTACAACCTCGACCGCCTCGACATGTCGGTGGTGTCGACGCTCGACGGCCAGGCACAGCAGGCCGTCACCAGCGTGCTGCGCCAGCTCACCACGCCCGAGGCGGCGCAAGCGGCCGGCCTCACCGGCAAGGGTTTGCTCGGCAACGGTGACCCGGCGAAGGTGATCTACAGCTTCACGCTGATGGAGCGCGGCGAGAACGTCAACTACCTGCGCGTCCAGACCGACAACTACGACCAGCCGCTCGACATCAACGAGCAGGCCAAGCTCGACCTCGGTTCGACGGCCAAGCTGCGCACGCTCGTCACCTATCTCGACATCGTCGACCAGCTCTACCGCCGCTACGAGCCGCTCGACCCGAAGGCGCTGCGCGAAGCGCGCATCGATCCGAAGGACCGCATGAGCCAGTGGGCGGTCGAGTACTTCCTGGCGCTGCCGGCGAATGCCGACCGCAGCCTGAAGCCGATGCTCGACGCCGCCATGCAGCGCAAGTATTCGGCCAACCCGGGCGAAGGCTTCTTCACCGGCGGCGGCCTGCATTACTTCGGCAACTTCAGCAAGCTCGACAACTCGAAGATCATGACGGTGCAGGAAGCGCTGCAGCAGTCGACCAACCTGGTGTTCGTGCGCATGATGCGCGACGTGGCCCGCTACTACATGTTCCAGCTGCCGGGTTCCTCGGCCGCCCTGCTGGCTGACGCCGACGACCCGCGCCGCGCCGATTACCTGGCGCGCTTTGCCGACAGCGAAGGCAAGACCTTCCTCGCGAAGTTCTGGAACAAGTACAAGGGCAAGACGCCGGCCGAAGTCAACGCGCTGCTGCTGGCCGGCGTGCGTCCGGCAGCCTCGAAACTGGCCGCCGTGCACCGCACGATCGCCCCGAACGCCACCCTGGCGCAGTTCGGCGCCTTCATCAACCAGTCGCTGCCGACCAACGAGGTCGACCAGGAGCGCATCGAGAAGATGTACGAGATGTACGCGCCGGCCAACATGTCGCTGGCCGACCGCGGCTACGTCGCCTCGACCCATCCGCTGGAGCTGTGGCTGGTGGGCTACCTGCGCACCCATCCGAAAGCGACCTGGAGCGAAGCGGTGGCCGCCAGCGTGAAGGAGCGCCAGGAAGTCTATTCCTGGCTGTTCAAGACCAACCGCAAGAACGCCCAGGACAAGCGCATCGCAGGCCTGCTCGAAGTCGAATCCTTCCTGAAGATCCACGCGCAGTGGAAGAAGATGGGCTACCCGTTCGATTCGCTGGTGCCGTCGTATGCGACGACGCTGGGCGCCTCGGCCGACCGTCCGGCCGCGCTGGCCGAACTGATGGGCATCATCATCAACGGCGGCGTGCGCAAACCCGTCGAGCGCATCGATTCGCTGCACTTCGCGAAGAACACGCCCTACGAGACCCTGGTCAAGCGCTCAAGCAAAATCGAGCATGAAGTGGTGCTGTCGCCGGAAGTGGCGCGCACCGTGGCCGACGCCATCCGCGGCGTGGTGTCGAGCGGCACCGCCAAGCGCGTGAAGACTGCGTTTGCCATGGCTGACGGCAACATCGTTGCCCTGGGCGGCAAGACCGGCACCGGCGACCAGCGTTTCGACGTGTACGCCCGGGGCGGGCGCCTGATCGAGTCGCGCTACGTGAACCGTTCGGCGACCTTTGTCTTCAACATCGGCGAACGCTTCTTCGGCAGCATGACTGCGTATGTGCAGGGCCCGCAGTCGGAAAACTACGACTTCACCAGCGCGCTGCCGGTGCAGTTGCTCACCACGCTGGCGCCAAGCCTGATGCCGATGATCGAAGCATCCCGGGGCAGCGTCCCGGCGCAGCTGCTGCAGCCGCAGCCGCCAAAGCCGGCGCCGCAGCCGGCCCCGCAGTTGGCGCAATCGCAGCCGGCAGAGTCGAAGCCTAAGCCGAAGGCGGAGCCGGCAGAGTCGAAGCCGAAGCAGCAGGCGCAGCCTCCGCGGCCAGCGCAGCCGGCGCAGCAGACCCTGTTCTGAGGTGAGGGGAACACCTGCAGGCGAACGCGCGCGCCGGGCCAGCCGGCGCGCCGTCTCCAGCATCCGCAATTTCAGTTTCGTCTCCCTGCGCGACCTGCTGGTTGCCGCGGGGCCGACGATCATCCTGGTGACGATTGCCTGCGTCGCCGCCTACCTGCTGGTCGATCCGGCGCCGCCCACCCGGGTGCGCCTGGCCAGCGGCCAGGAAAACAGCGCCTACGAAGCCTTCGGCACCGAATACGCGAAGGAACTCAAACGCGACGGCATCGTCGTCACCCACCAGCGCTCGTTCGGTTCCCAGGAAAACCTCGAACGCCTGCGGCGCGGGCAAGTCGACATCGCCTTTGTCCAGAGCGGCTCGACCGTTGAAGAGCAGGCCGGCAAACTCGGCCTCGTGTCGCTGGGCAGCCTGTTCACGGAACCGGTCTGGCTGTTCCTGAGGGATGAGGTCAAAACCAACAACCTGACCGGCCTGCGCGGCCTGCGCATCAACCTCGGGCCGGAAGGCACGGGCGTGCCCAACCTGTTTCGGCAGATCCTGGCGGTGAACGGGGTCGATCCGACCGAGCTGAAAATCATCGCGCTCGAGAATACGCCGGCCACGGTCTAACTGCTGGCCGGGCTCATCGACGGCCTCGTGTTCAGCTCGGCCCCGGAAGCGCAGCTGATCCAGATGCTGCTGCAGACGCCTGGCATCCGCCTGTTCAATTTCACGCAGGCCGAAGCCTATACGCGGCGCCTGCCTTTCCTCACCCACGTGACGCTGCCGCGCGGGATCGTCGACCTCGGGCGCGACATCCCGGCGCAGGACTATCATTTGATCGCACCAACGGCCACGTTGGTGTCACGTGCCGACCTCCATCCGGCGCTGGTGAGCCTGTTCGTGAAGGCGGCCAGCGAGATCCATGGCGGGGCAGGGTGGTTCCAGCAGCAGGGGCAGTTCCCGTCGCCGAAGTACACCGAGATTCCGGTCTCGAACGAGGCGGCCAAATACTACCGCGACGGCCCGCCTTTCCTGCAGCGCTACATGCGGTTCTGGGTGGCGAACCTGTTCGAGCGGCTCTGGGTCGTGGTGGTGGCGCTGGCCGCGCTGGTGATTCCGCTCTCTAAAATCGTGCCGCCGCTGTACGTGTGGCGCGTGCGTTCGCGCGTCTACCGCTGGTATGGGGAGTTGCGTGCGGTGGAGCAGGCCTGGGAGCGGGTGGAAGAGGAGCAG
>JAQGLR010000210.1 GCA_028292765.1 Massilia sp.
CGCATCACGGTCGCCCCGTGCGGCTTCGACCCGGAAGAACTGTGGCCGGTGCCGCAGGCGCAGGCGCGCGCGCGGCTCGGGCTGGAGCAAGGGCGCTTCACGATCCTCCAGCTCGGGCGCATGGTGCAGCGCAAGGGCGTCGACACCGTGATCCAGGGCCTGTCCATGCTGCGCGAGCGGCACGGCATCGACGCCCTGCTGCTGGTGGTCGGCGGCGAGCATGGACAGCCGCAGGGGCAACCAAGCGGGCAAGCAAGCGGGCGCCCGGACGGCGACGGCGACCCTGAGGTGGCGCGCCTGCAGGCGCTCGCGCGCCAGCTCGGCATCGAAGCACACGTCCGCTTCGTCGGCCAGCAGCCGCGCGGAGCGCTGCGCCACTACTACAGCGCCGCCGACGCTTTCGTGACCACGCCCTGGTACGAGCCCTTCGGCATCACGCCGGTCGAGGCCATGGCCTGCGCCCGCCCCGTGGTCGGATCCGAGGTGGGCGGCATCAAGAGCACCGTGATCGACGGCGTGACCGGCCTCCTGATTCCGTCGCGCGACCCGCGCGCGCTGGCCGAACGCCTCGCGCAGCTGCACGCCGACCCGCTTCTCGCGCGCCGCATGGGCGAGGAAGGATTGCGCCGCGCCTACCGCCACTACACCTGGCGCTCGGTCGCCAGCCAGGCTGCCGCCGTGTATGCGGCAGTGCTGGACGAATACCGGGCCAGCACCGCCCCGAGCCTCCCCACCCTTCAGGAGAAGATAATGGATTTGACGCATGAACCGCAGGACCCCCACGGCGCGCAGGGTCGACGGCAAGCCGGCCAGCAAGATGGGCAACAAGATGGGCAACAAGAGGGGCAAAACCGGTCCGCCGCGCCCTCCTCGCTGCGCGGCAAGACGGTCTTCATCACCGGCGCCGCCAGCGGCCTGGGCGCCGCGCTGGCGACCGTCCTCGCACGCTGCGGGGCCGACATCGTCGCCACCGACATCCGGCCCGCCGCCCTCGATGCCGCGGCCGCGGCCTTGCGCGAACTGGGCGTGCGCGTACACACCATCGGCTTCGACGTGGCCGACCCAGGCGCCGTGCGGCGCGCCATCGACGAGGCGTTCGAGACCATGGGCCGGCTCGACATCCTGATCAATAACGCGGGCACCGACGTCACGCTGCCGATCGATGAGCTGTCGGAGGCGGAATGGCTGCGGGTGATCGACACCAACCTGAACGGCCCTTTCCTGCTGGCCAAGCACGCCGCCGCGCTGATGCGTCAGTTCGGAAGCGGCCACATCATCAACGTTGCCTCGACGGCGGCGAAACGCGCCTGGCCGAATGCCGCGGCCTACCACGCCAGCAAATGGGGCCTGCTCGGCCTGTCGCACGCGCTGCATGCCGAACTGCGCGCCCACAACATCCGCGTCACCGCGGTGGTCGCCGGCGGAATGCGCACGCCCTTCCTGCTCGATCGCTTTCCCGAGCTCGACCCCGCCGGCCTGCAAGACCCCATGAATGTGGCCGAGGCGATCCGCTCGGTGCTCCTGATGCCGCAGGAAACCGTCATTGCCGAACTGACCGTGCTGCCGATGCGCGAAACCTCCTGGCCCTGACATGAAAGCAATCTTTCTCGACAAGGACGGCACGCTCATCGAAGACCTGCCGTATAACGTGGAGCCGCGCCGCATGCGGCTCTCCAGCGGCGCCGGCCCGGCCTTGCGCCTGCTGGCCCGGCTCGACTACCGTTTCTTCGTGGTCAGCAACCAGTCCGGCGTGGCCGAGGGGCGCTTCGCGGAAGACGCGCTGCTTGCGGTGAGCGACCGCCTGGCCGACCTGCTGTTTCGCGAAAACCTCACGCTCGACGGGTTCTATTACTGCCCCCATCATCCGCGCGGCACGGTCGCGCCTTACGCGATCGAATGCCAGTGCCGCAAACCGATGCCCGGGCTGCTCTTGCGGGCTGCCGTCGAGCATGGCATCGATTTGCGCGCCTCCTGGATGATCGGCGACATCCTGCACGACGTCGAAGCCGGCAACCGCGCCGGCTGCCGCACGGTACTGCTCGACAACGGCAACGAAACCGAATGGCGGCTCGGACCACGCCGCGTTCCCACCCGCATGGCGCCGGACCTGTACGCCGCGGCCGTCCTGATCGCCAGCCATCACGAACAATGACCCCTGCCCCATGACCAATGACTGGAACAATGCCGCCCACCTGCTGTGCGTGCGGCTCGATTCGCTCGGCGACGTGCTGATGTGTACGCCAGCCATGCGGGCCCTGCGCGCCCAGCATCCCGAGCGCCGGCTGACCCTCCTGACCTCGCCCTCGGGGGCGGCGCTGGCGCCCCACCTGCCCGACATCGACCAGGTGCTCGCCTATGAAGCACCCTGGATGAAGAGCTGCGCCGCCGACCCGCCCCGCCACCACATCGAGCAGATCGCGGCACTAAGCGGGCACCGCTTCGATGGCGCCGTCATCTTTACCTGCTATAGCCAGAGCGCCCTGCCCGCCGCGCTGCTGTGCCAGCTCGCCGGCATTCCACTGCGCGCCGCCTACTGCCGCGAAAAGCCCTACCAGCTGCTGACCGACTGGATTGCCGACCCCGAGCCGGGCGCCTTCGTCCGGCACGAAGTGCAGCGCCAGCTCGACCTGGCGCGCCACCTCGGCGCTGAAGTGATGGACGAGCGCCTCTCCTTTTTGCCGCTGCCCGCCGACATGGCGGCGGTGCGTGCGCGGCTGCGCCAGGCGGGCATCGATCCCGCGGCACGCTGGCTGGTGCTGCATCCCGGCGCCAGCGCGCCGGCGCGGCGCTATCCGCAGCGCCACTGGACTACCCTGATCCGCGCGCTCCACGACAGGGTTGCTTGCCCGCTCGTCCTTACTGGCGGCGCCCACGAAATGGCGCTGATCGAGGGCATCGACGTGCCCAACGACGCCCGCGTCCATTCGCTGGCGGGACAGCTTTCCCTCGGTGAACTGGGTGCGCTGCTGGCGCAGGCTTCGCTCGTGGTCAGCAACAACACGGGGCCGGCCCACCTTGCCGCCGCCGTCGGCACGCCGGTGGTCGACCTGTACGCACTCACCAATCCGCAGCACACGCCGTGGCGGGTGCCGAGCCGCGTCCTGAACCACGACGTCGGCTGCCGCTATTGCCACCGCAGCGTGTGCCCTGAAGGCCATCACGACTGCATGGAAAAACTCGCACCAGCCCAGGTGGCCGACGCGGTGTGCAGCCTGTTAAAGCAAACCGAGCCGTACCGGACCAGGGCGATCGCCGACTAACAGGAGGCGATCGGCCTGGTCCGGTACGACACCCGCTAGCTCACCTGGCCTGCCGCTTGACAGGCTTCAGCGCCGCCGTGCCGGCACTGCGGAACAACTCGAGCGGGATGGCATTCGCCAGCGCCTGCATGCCGAGGTCGTTCGGATGCAGGTGGTCGCCACTGTCGTAGGCGGGCAGCATCCGGGTCGGACGCGCCGGATCGCGCACGGCGCGGTCGAAATCGATGACCGCATCGAATTCATCGCTCGTACGGATCCAGTTGTTCACCGCCTGGCGCAGGGCTTCCTTCTCCGGCGTGTAAAAGCCGGGGAAAATGGTCCCCTCGAAAGGCGTGAGCGTCCCGCCGTAGACCGGGATGCCCTTCGCGTGCGCACGCGCGATCAGCTGGCGATAACCCGCGATCAGGTCTTGCGGTGTGGCCGCTTCGGTCGCCGGAATCGTGCCGGTGCCCGGATGCCCGATATCGTTGATGCCGATCAGGACAATCAGGTGCCGCACGCCCGCCGTGGCCAGTACGTCGCGGTCAAACCGGGCCAGCGCCGAAATGCCGAACAGCGGCTGCTCGCCCGGGTCGCGCAGCAGGCGGTTGCCGCCGATGCCGCGATTGACAATGCCGAGCCCGCTGTTGAGTGTGCGGTCGCGCGTCCTCTGCAGGCGCAGGGCCAGCAGGTCGGTCCAGCGACGGTTGGCGTCGAGGGTCGTCACGGCGCCGTCGGTGATCGAGTTACCGAGTGCGACGATCGCTCCGGCGCCGGGTGCGCTGACGTCGACCTCAGTCAGGAACGGCCAGGAGGTGATCGTGCGCTGGGTCGGCAGCGTGGCGGCGCCCGTAAAATTACCGGGCAGCGACAGGTAGTTGGTCTGGAAGGCCGAGCCGTGGATGGTGGTGGCCTGCACCTGCCCCGGCAGATAGAGGCTGACCGCCAGGTCGGACAGGGCCGGCACATCGAGGTCGACCGGATCGGACAGCACCGGGGCGCCGGCCGGAATCGTGATCGACGGCGAACCGCTGAAGGTCAGCACCCGGTCGGTGCCGGCGGCAATCTCCGCGCCCGCGCCGCGCCGGGCGACATGCGCCGCACCGATGCGTAGCGGCGTCGCGCCGTGTTCGTTCGACACGCGGATGCGCACCTGGCTGCCGCCAATGCTCGTGTGCACGATCAGGCGCAGGGTCTGGTCGTTGAAGGTCTGCGTCTGGGCCGCCAGCGGCGGGCCTGCCGGCGCGGTACCCCAGGTGCCGACCCACTGCTGGCCGGGATTGCGCGGGTCGGGTTGCGCATGGACGGCGCCGAACGGCAGGGTCAGGCTCGACAGGGCCAGCGCGGCAGCGGCCAGCCAGGCACGGCGCGAACGCCCCGGCGTCGCCCGCTGGGTTGACCTGGCGCCAACCAGATCGGACCAGGACAGCAATGTCGTCTTCATCTTCGTGTTCCTCGAAATGCGGTATGCCGCCAGCGCCGCGGACGCGGCCATTGACGGCACGCACCAATCTAAGCGAGCAGGACAATAACGAATAAGCCGGGTTCAACACCAACTCTTGCGTTTCGTCGAAGGCTATGCAGACAATTGATGAGAACGGGGAATTTTATTTGGTCGGCACAACTAAAAGGCAAATTATTGATTGAATGAAATTGAAACCGCGCAGCGTCGGCTAATGCGTGCCGCCCATGCACCAGAAAAGAAAAAGGCCAGCGCTGCGGCTGGCCTAATCATTGATTCTGTTGGTCGGGGCGAGAGGATTCGAACCTCCGACCCCATGCACCCCATGCATGTACGCTACCAGGCTGCGCTACGCCCCGACGAGCCAGCAATTATACCCGAGACAGAAATTTTTTCTTGGGTTTTTGTCATACCCTTCCAGTTCACTTCCAATCCCCCCGCAAGCCCTTCACCTGCTCGTGCAGGTACTCCGGCGTCGCCTGTTGCGGCGGCACCGGCACGCCCACCGCCAGGGCCAGCCTCGAGCGCCAGCCGCGTGCGAACGAGCGCTCGAACAGGTTGCCGGGGTCGCGCGTGAAGACGCTGCCCCACAGGCCGCGCAGCGCCATCGGAATCACCGGCACCTTGCTGCGTTCGACGATCCTCGCGACGCCGCCACGGAACTCGTTCATCTCGCCGGTCGAGGTGAGTTTGCCTTCCGGGAAAATGCAGACCAGGTCGCCCTGGTGCAGGGCCTCGGCGATGTCGATGAACGCACGCTCCATCATGAACGGGTCTTCCTTCGCCGGCGCGATCGGGATCGCTTTCGCGGTACGGAAGATCCAGCCCAGCAACGGCGTCCTGAAGATGCGGTGGTCCATCACGAAGCGGATCGGGCGCGGGCTGGCGGCGCCGATCACGATCGCGTCGACATAGCTGACGTGGTTGCAGACGAGTACCGCCGGCCCCTCGTCCGGGATGCGTTCGACGTCCACCGTGTGCACCCGGTGGATCGTATGGATCAGCAGCCAGGCGAGGAAGCGCATCAGGAATTCGGGCACCAGCGAGAAGATATACACCGCCACCGCCGCGTTCAGCAAGGCCGTCACCAGGAACATTTCCGGGATCGAGAAGCCCTGCCCCAGCAGCAGGATCGCCACCCCGGCCGCCGCCACCATGAAGATGGCGTTCAGGATGTTCATGCCGGCGATCGTGCGCGAGACGTGCTTCGGGTCGCAGCGCGTCTGGATCAGCGCGAACAGCGGCACGATGAAGAAGCCGCCGAACACCCCGATCAGGACCAGGTCGGCCAGGATGCGCAAGCTGCCGGGCAGCGCCAGCAGGGCGAACGCGTCGACCGTCGCGGTGTTGGTGTAAGCGAGGCTGGCGAAATACAGGTCGATGCCGAACACCGACAGGCCGATCGAACCGAAGGGCACCAGGCCGATCTCGACCTTGCGGCCCGAGAGTTTCTCGCATAACAGCGAGCCGAGTCCGATCCCCAGCGAAAACACCGTCAGCAGCAGCACGAAGACGCTGTGGTCGCCATGCAAATAATCCTTGGCGTACACCGGGAACTGCGACAGCACCAGTGCGCCATAGAACCAGAACCACGAGTTCCCGAGCATCGACAGGAACACCGTGCGGTTCTGCGCGGAGTAACGCAGGTTGCGCACCGACTCGGAGAGGAAATTATGGTTGATGCGCAGTTCGGGCGCCGGCGCCGGGGAGTGCGGGATGCGCCAGCTCGTTGCCAGTCCGATGAGCGCCATCAGCAGGCTGGCCCCGGCCACGAGTTCGATGCCGAAGGGCTTGTACGCCACCAGCAGGGCGCCCGCCACTTCGCCGAGCAGGATGCCGACAAAGGTGCCCATCTCGACGACGCCGTTGCCGCCCACCAGTTCCTCAGGCTTCAGGTGCTGCGGCAGGTAGGCATATTTCACCGGGCCGAACAGCGTCGAGTGCACGCCCATGCCGACCACGGCCGCGACCAGGAGCCACAGCGTATGGGTCATCCAGCCGACCGCGGCCACCAGCATGATCGCCACTTCGAGCAGTTTGACGAAGCGCGCCAGCCTGCCCTTCTCGACCTTGTCGGCGATCTGCCCGGCCGTTGCCGAGAAAACGACGTAGGGCAGGATGAACAGGCCCGGGATCAGGTTGTTGAGCAGCCCAGGGGCGAGCGTCGTCCAGGACAGCGCGTCATAAGTGAGCGCAACGAGCAGCGCCGTCTTGAACAGGTTGTCGTTGAAGGCGCCGAGGAACTGGGTCCAGAAGAAAGGCGCAAAGCGGCGCTGCGACAGCAGGGAAAACTGGCTCGACTGGCTCATGCGGAGTAGGTGTGGGGATGAGATGCATAATTTACGACGGCCTTGAGTGGGGAACAATCATTTATTTCCCCAGATCATCGCCAAGATGCCCACGTAGCGCGCATTGCTACCGGGAGGAGCGGCTGACGATACTTTTCGCATCACCATTGACAAGTGTATCTTTCTTCAGGGCGGCAGCTACCATGGCCGCAGGAAAGATGTTTGACGCTGCGCAAGAATCCGGCACGCACGACTTGTTGTGCACCGCAGCGTGAGTAGAATGCACGCATGAATTCGCACAACCTCCACCCCTTCCAGCGCAGCGCGCATGACGCCCTGTTTGACGACATCGAGCACGAGCTGCTCGCCCTCACCACGGCTTCGCTCGACAACGACGGCGACGATCGCCCCGCCCCCCTTGTCGACGAGTTCGCCACTGAATTCCTGGTCGAACTGAGCCGCCCGCCGTGTTCGGGCAGGCCGCCGTTTGCCTGAGGGAGCAGCCCAGCCGTATTAGCCAGCCGGGTCAGCTCAGGGTCTCGAGCCTGATCCGGATGACCTTGCCGACGACCGAATTCAGGGCCTCGATGCGCGCAATGGCCGCGTCGACTTTCTTTTCCTGCGTCTGGTGCGTGATCATGATGATGTCGGTCCGGGCGTCGCCCCGGGTTTCCTTCTGCAGCACGGCGTCGATCGAGATGCCGGCGTCGGCCAGGATGCGGGTCAGGTCGGCCATCACGCCAAGCTGGTCGTTGACATACACGCGCAGGTAGTAGCTGGTCGTGATTTCCGACATCGGCAGGATCGCCACGTCGGTCATCTCGTTCGGCTGGAAGGCCAGGTGCGGCACCCGGCAATACGGGTCGACCGTCGCCAGGCGCGTCACGTCGACCAGGTCGGCGATCACGCTTGATGCGGTCGGCTCTGCACCGGCGCCCTTGCCGTAGTAGAGCGTGGAACCGACGGCGTCGGCCTCGACCAGCACCGCGTTCATGGCGCCTTCGACGTTGGCGATCAGGCGGTGTTTGGGGATCAGGGTCGGGTGCACGCGCAGTTCGATGCCCTCGACACCGTCCACCAGCGAGCGGCGCGTGATGCCGAGCAGCTTGATCCGGTAGCCAAGCTGCTCGGCGTAGCGGATGTCGTCCGCCTGCAGCGCGCTGATGCCTTCCACGTGGGCGCGGTCGAACTGCACCGGGATGCCGAAGGCGATGGCCGACATGATGGTGAGCTTGTGCGCGGCGTCCACGCCCTCGATGTCGAAGGTCGGGTCCGCTTCCGCATAGCCGAGTGCCTGGGCCTGTTTCAGCACGACGCCAAAGTCGAGCCCCTTGTCGCGCATCTCCGAGAGGATGAAGTTCGTCGTGCCGTTGATGATGCCGGCGACGGATTCGATCCGGTTGGCGGTCAGGCCTTCGCGCAGCGCCTTGATGATCGGCACCCCGCCGGCCACGGCCGCCTCGAAGGCCACCATGACGCCCTTTTCCTGGGCGGCGGCGAAGATCTCGTTGCCGTGCAAGGCCAGAAGCGCCTTGTTCGCCGTGACCACGTGCTTGCCGTTGGCAATCGCCCGCAGCACCAGTTCGCGCGGCAGCTCGTAGCCGCCGATCAGCTCGACGACGATCTGCACGTCCGGGCTGTCCACGACCAGGAAGGGGTCGTCGACGATCTGGCACTGGCCGTCCGTCAGGCGGGCGGCGCGCTCCGTATTGCGGGCGGCGACCATCGTGATTTCGATTCCGCGGCCGGCGCGGCGGCGGATGTCTTCCTGGTTGCGGCGCAGGACGTTGAAGGTGCCAGCACCGACGGTGCCGATGCCGAGGAGGCCAACTTTGATGGGTTTCATGGTCGATTCGTGTAGGTTGTCAGCGCGCATGGCGCCGGCGGTAGCCGTCGAGGAAGCGTGCGATGCGTTCGCAAGCCTCCGTCAGGTCGTCGGAGTTGGGCAGGAAGACGAGGCGGAAATGGTCTGGCGCAATCCAGTTGAAGCCGGTGCCCTGCACCAGCAAGACTTTTTCCTCGCCCAGCAGGTCGCAAATGAATTGCTGGTCGTCGGCAATCGGGTACATCGCCGGGTCCAGGCGCGGGAACAGGTACAGCGCCGCTTTTGGCTTGACGCAAGACACGCCCGGGATATCGGTCAGCAGCTTGTGGGCGAGGTCGCGCTGCTTGAGCAGGCGCCCGCCGGGGCCGACCAGGTCGCCGATGCTCTGGTAGCCGCCGAGCGCGGTCTGGATCGCGAACTGGCCCGGCGCATTCGCGCACAGGCGCATCGAGGCCAGCATGTTCAGGCCATCGATATAGTCTTTCGCATGGCGCTTTTCGCCGGAGACCACCATCCAGCCGGCGCGGTAGCCGCAGGAGCGGTAGTTCTTCGATAACCCGTTCAGGGTCACGAACAGCACGTCGTCGGCAAGGGACGCGATCGACTCGTGCTGATGCCCGTCGTACAGCACCTTGTCGTAGATTTCGTCGGCGTAGACGATCAGGCCATGCTGGCGCGCCAGCTCGACGATCTCGAGCAGCACCGCGCGCGGATACAGCGCGCCGGTCGGGTTGTTCGGGTTGATGACGACAATCGCTCTCGTGTTCGGCGTAATCTTGCGGCGCATGTCGGCGATATCCGGCATCCAGTCGGCCCGCTCGTCGCACACGTAATGCACCGGTGCGCCGCCGGCCAGGCTCACGGCCGCCGTCCACAGCGGGTAATCCGGCGCCGGCACCAGCACCTCGTCGCCATTGTTCAGCAGGCCCTGCATCGCCATCACGATCAGTTCGGATGCGCCATTGCCCAGGTAAATGTCGTCGATGCCGACACCCACGATTTTCTTTTGCTGGGTGTAATGCATGACCGCCTTGCGCGGAGCAAACAGGCCCTTCGAGTCGGTGTAGCCGGCCGCGCCGTGCATGTTGTGGATCATGTCCTGCACGATCTCGGCCGGCGGATCGAAACCGAACACGGCAAGGTTGCCGATGTTCAGCTTGATAATCTTGTGGCCATCGTCTTCCAGCTGGCGCGCCTGCTCCAGGGCCGGTCCACGGATCTCGTAGCATACGTCGTCGAGCTTGTTCGATTTCAGAATCGGTCGCAAATTGTCACCCCGGGGTTGCCTGCATTGTTGCAGTGCGAAAAATACTATTCTGCCGAAAGCGCCCGATTTAAGCAACCTCGCAACCGGACGGCTGCGGCGCTACTGTCATCGTGGCGAAAAAGCTTACAATGGCAACCCATTCCGCCTACAGCGATTAACTTGAATGAAGCTCCATTCCGACAACAACCAACAATACCAGACCGTCACCGGCTACGATGCCGGCGCCGTGGAAATTAATGCCCAGCGCTTCGACTACAGCCTGATCGTGATGCCGGAAACGCCGCCGCGTGCATGGGAAGTGACCCGTTTCGAGGACCTCGAAGCCCGGCATTTCGAGCAAATTGCTGCGGATGCACCGGACGTGGTCATCCTCGGCACCGGTGAGCGCCAGCGTTTCGTGCATCCGCGCCTGATCGCCAGCCTGTCGGGGCGCCATGTCGGCGTCGAGTCGATGGACAGCCAGGCCGCCTGCCGTACTTACAATGTGCTGATGGGCGAAGGCCGCAAGGTCACGCTGGCGCTGATCATCGAAAAGACCGCCCAGGCCTGATCAGCACATCCTTGGGGCAGGGCTGTAGTTCCTCCTTGAACTACGGTGTTTCGTCCGCATATCGAAACGGCTATTGACGAGTTGACATGCTAGACTGGCAGCGGTGTCGATGGCCGATTATGATGTGGGGACACAGGATGGCACGAGGCCGATCTTGCCCCTGCACCACTACCCCAGTCCAGGAGAACCCCGTGGCCGACAGCCCCAGCGCAGCAACCGTCAACAACTTTTCCGCCGCCATGACCGGCGACCAGACCTTCCAGCTCGGCGGGCGCCCGGCGAAGTACACGGTGCTGTATTTCTACCCGAAGGACAACACCCCCGGCTGCACCACCGAAAGCCTGGCCTTCCGCGACCGCCATGACGAAGTCCTCGCCGCCGGCACCGAAATCTACGGCATCAGCCGCGATTCGCTGCGCTCGCACGAAGGCTTCAAATCCAAGCTCGGCCTGCCCTTCGAATTGATCTCCGATCCGGAAGAACTGGTGTGCAACCAGTTCGGCGTCATGAAGAGCAAGAACATGTATGGCAAGCAGGTCCGGGGGGTCGAGCGCAGTACGTTTGTCGTTGACGCTCACGGCCGATTGGTGAAAGAATGGCGTGGCGTGAAGGTCAACGATCACGTCGATGAAGTGCTGGAATTTGTGAAGAGCCAGCCTTGAAGGCCGGCTCCAGTCGATCAACTCTCCGGACGAAACCGTCATTTTGAGTCAACACGTTTTACCTAAGCATCACTCCAATCTGCTTGCCTGCCAGGTCCCTTCCGGCCCCTCGGCCTCGGCCTGGCCCGCACCGCTCAGTATGTTTCCAGTTGCATCTAACTCGCCCGCCAGCGCGCACTTCGTGCTGGCGCAAGGCGTCCTCCCCTTTTTTAGATTGAGAACCTGATGCCACTACCAAAAATGCCCACCAAGCCGGCCACATTGCTGCCGGTGAACGAATACCCGAAAGCCGAATCCGGCAAGTCTCCCGTGCGCGCGGTTGCCGCAGCGCCGGTCGAGGCCGATCCTGTCGAAGACCTCATCAGCGGTAAAGCCGTGCCTGCCGCAAAATCGAGCCGCGCCCGCAAGGCGAAAGCCACGCCACTTGCGGCCGTACCATCCACCCAGGGCGACTCGTCCAGCTGGCCGGCGCGTGCCGAGACCGGCACCGTCGCCAAGCTCAAGGAAACGGACCAGGACGAACCGCATCCGGCCAAGCACAAGCCGGTCGAAGTCAACGTCAAGTCCTCGACCAGCCGCAAGGCGGACCGCTCCGGCAAGACCAAGGTGTTCGTGCTCGATACGAATGTGCTGATGCACGACCCGACAAGCCTGTTCCGCTTCGAGGAACACGACGTCTATCTGCCGATGATGACGCTCGAGGAACTCGACGACCACAAGAAAGGCATGTCGGAAGTGGCGCGCAACGCACGCCAGGTCTCGCGCACGCTGGACGCCCTGATCGCCGGCATCGACGACGACGGCATCGAAGCCGGCATTCCACTGGCCAAGCTGGGCAACAAGGATGCGAAGGGCCGCCTGTTCTTCCAGACCAGGCTGCACAGCGGTCCCCTGCTGCCCGAAGGCCTGCCGGTCGGCAAGGCGGACAACCAGATCCTCGGCGTCGTCAAGGCGCTGGCCGCCGAACAGGCCGACCGCGCGATCGTGCTGGTGTCGAAAGACATCAACATGCGCATCAAGGCGCGCGCGCTGGGCCTGCCGGCCGAGGATTACTTCAACGACCACGTACTGGAAGACACCGACCTGCTGTATTCGGGCATCGTCCAGCTGCCGGACAACTTCTGGGACACCCACAGCAAGAACGTGGAATCCTGGCAGGAAAACAGGAACGGCCAATCGACCACCTTCTACCGCGTCAACGGTCCCGTGATCCCGAGCCTGCTGGTGAACCAGTTCGTGTATTTCGAGCCATCCGGGCCCGGCGAAAGCCCGTTCTATGCGCAAGTGAGGGAACTGAACGGCAAGACCGCCGTCCTCCAGGTGCTGCGCGACTATAGCCACAACAAGAACAGCGTCTGGGGCATCACCGCCCGCAACCGCGAGCAGAACTTCGCGCTGAACCTGCTGATGAACCCGGAATGCGATTTCGTCACCCTGCTCGGCCAGGCCGGCACCGGCAAGACCCTGCTGGCCCTGGCTGCGGGCCTGGCGCAAGTGCTCGAGACCAAACTGTACAACGAGATCATCGTCACCCGCGTGACGGTGCCGGTGGGTGAAGACATCGGCTTCCTGCCGGGCACCGAGGAAGAGAAGATGTCGCCATGGATGGGCGCGTTCGACGACAACCTGGAAGTGCTGAACAAGTCCGATACCGACGCCGGCGACTGGGGCCGCGCCGCAACCCAGGACCTGATCCGCTCGCGCATCAAGATCAAGTCGCTCAACTTCATGCGCGGCCGCACCTTCGTGAACAAGTTCCTGATCATCGACGAGGCCCAGAACCTGACGCCGAAGCAGGTCAAGACGCTGGTGACGCGCGCCGGTCCCGGCACCAAGATCCTGTGCCTGGGTAACATCGCGCAGATCGACACGCCTTACCTGACCGAGGGTTCGAGCGGCCTGACCTATGTGGTCGACCGCTTCAAGGGCTGGTCGCACAGCGGCCACGTGACGCTGGCGCGCGGCGAGCGTTCGCGCCTGGCGGATCACGCGAGCGACGTGCTGTAAGCAGTCGAACCACCACCGAAACCTGCGCGCCGCAAGGCCCGCAGGTTTTTTTACGTTCACGATTTCGGCGCGATCGCCGGCAGCAATTCGCGGCTGCCCTGCGGCTGGCGTTCACCCGGGGGAACCGGGCGGGAAAAGAAATAGCCCTGCCCTTCGTCGCAGCCTAGCGTCTTGAGGAGCGTCATCTGCTTGCGGTTCTCCACGCCTTCGGCCACCACTTTCATCCCCAGCGCGTGCGCCATCGCGATCATCGAGGCGATCAGCGTGTCGCCATCCGGCTGCTCAATGCGCAGCACAAAGGCGCGGTCGATCTTGAGGACGTCGAAGTGGAGCTTTTGCAGCTGCGAGAGCGACGAGTAGCCAGTGCCGAAGTCGTCGATGCACAATTTGATGCCGAGCTCGCGCAGTTGGCGGAATACGGCCGACTCCCCGATCCCCTCCTGCATCATCGACGACTCGGTCACCTCGATTTCCAGCAGCGAGGGGTCGATGCAGTAGCGTGCGATCACGTCGCGAAACAGCGCCAGGATGTCGGACTGGCTGAACTGGCGCGGCGAAACGTTGATCGATACCGGCACCAGCGCCGCACCGTCGCGCGCCCAATGGACCAGCTGGCGGCAGACGCTGTCGAGCACCTGTTCGCCCAGCCGCACGATCAGGCCGGTTTCCTCCAGCAGCGGGATGAAGCGGTCCGGCCCGGTCAGTCCCTTGCCCGGGCGTTCCCAGCGCACCAGCGCCTCCATGCTCGATGTCTTGCCGGCGGCCAGGTCCACGCGCGGCTGGTAATGCACCACGAACTGGTGCTGGTCGAGCGCGCGCCGCAGTTCTATTTCCGTTTCCAGCCGGGTGCGGATCGCCTCGAAGAAACTCGACTGGAAAAAGCGGAAACTGCCCTTCCCTTCGGTCTTGACCGAGTACATCGCAATGTCTGCATTCTTCAGCAGTGTCTGCGCATCGTCGCCATGCTCGGGAAACAGGCTGATCCCGATCGACGCGCCCAGCACATGGGTCGCCTGGTGCAGGTGGAAGCCGTCGCGGAACGCCGCGAGCACGCGGCCGGCGACGTGTTCGACGTCATCGGCGCCGTCGATGTTTTCCAGCACGACCACGAACTCGTCGCCGCCGAGGCGTACCACGTGGTCGCGCGGGCGTACCGCGATCTTCAGGCGCTTGGCGACGGTGCGCAGCAGCTCGTCGCCGGCCGCATGCCCGAGCGCGTCGTTGACGGTCTTGAAGCCGTCGAGGTCGATGAACAGCACGGCCAGCCCGCGGCCGGCGGCGCGTGCCCCTTCGATTGCTTGCGGCAGGTACTGCTGGATCCAGTAGCGGTTCGGCAGGCCGGTCAGCTCGTCCGAGTTGCCCCTGCGCTCGAGCTCGGACAAGTGCGCCTTGGTCTCGCTGATGTCGCGGATCGTGACCGCGAGGTCGTCGCCGGCGCGGACTGCCTTGTAGCGGATCCATTGCGCCTTCAGTAACTGGCCCGACGCCCGCGTCACCGGGATTTCGCTGTCGTGCAGGCCCGTGTCGAGTGCCTCGCACAGCCGCGCGCAGGCCGCGCGGAAGAGTTCACCATGATAAAACTCGGACAGGCGGTGCCCGATCAGCTGCTGGGGATGCTTGCCGAACATGTCCGCCCCGTGCTGGTTGCAGTCGACGACTTCGAAATCACGCACGGCGCCGTGCAGGTCGCGCAGCGGCCGGTTGATGAAAAATCCGTCGCCCGCATCCTCGGTTGCCAGGCGGTAGGTGGAGCGGATTGCTTCGATCTGGTGCTGCTTCCACTTCGCATGCACGTAGAAGCTCGTGGCCAGCAGCGCGGCCAGCGTCAGCCAGGCGGTGTTCCACCAGGCCCCGGCCAGCGCCGCCTGCCGGTCGCGCCGGTACCCGGCCATCGCCGAGTATTCGTCGACGCCAACGATGCCGACCAGCCCCAGGTCCGGTATCGGCTGCCAGCCGACCACCCGCGTGCGCCCGTCGGCAAACCAGCGCTTGCCGTCCAGCCGGGTCACGCCCTGCGGTTTGTCGGCAGGCAGAGGCGCCAGCAGGAACGGCGCCCCGAGGGAGTGGACGACGCTCCCGCTGCGGCTGGCGCGCACCACGCCATCGGCCCCGGTCAGGCCCACGAAGCCGTAGTCGCGCAGGATCGGCTCGGTGTAGTGCTGGGTGAAGAAAGACGGCAGCACCGAGACCAGCACGATTCCCTCGAAACGCCCCCCAGGCGAGTGCAGCCGGCGCCAGAATACGATCACTTCCCGGTTCGACAGGTGGCCGTCAATCGGCCCGCTGATGTACAGCCGGTCGGCTGCTGCGCGCTGCTGCTCCGTGAAATAAGGTCTCTGCCCGAGATACCTGCCGACAGCGGCTGGGTGCGAGCTCGTCACGACGACCCCATTGCGGTCGACGAGTCCCACGCCGGCAATGTATTGCCGGGAAAAGATTCCTGCCTCAAGGGTGCCGGTCAGGCTGGTGCGGCCACCTGACACGGCCCAGTCGTGGCGCAGCAGCAGCAACAGCCGGTCGGTGTCGGCAATCGAACGGCGCGTGCGGATGGCATAGCTGCGCGTATAGGCGTCGACCTGCTGCACCAGTTCGGCCTCCCGGTCACGCCGTTCGTCCTCGAGTTCGCCCAGCACGACTGCCCACAGCGCGGCGCCGATGGCCGCCGCGATTACCGGGCACAACAGCAACAGCGACAGCCGCTGGCGCACGAAGGACAGGAAGGGGCGCAGGCGGCTGACCGCCGCGAGACCGATCGCGGTTCCAGCCGAGTTTTCAGGCGACAGCGCCTTGTCGATACGCGGATCCATGCGGGCTCCTGCACGGCGTGGGTAGCCGCGCACAGGCTGAAAGAGTAACAGACATCACCCGCCGGCGAGCGCATCGGGATAGGGGCAGTCGGCATGCTGACTGGCCCCTCCCACACCACCCGGCATGCGGGTCCGCACCGGGCGGTTCGAGTAGTTGAGGTCAAGTTCCAGCAGCTCGCGGTAAATCGTGGCCCCACGCCGCCAGTGCTTCAGATGAATTGCACGTAACCGGTGGCG
>JAQGLR010000239.1 GCA_028292765.1 Massilia sp.
TTTCGCTTTTGCATGGAATATCCTGTCGAGGTAAATGTATGAGTCAACCACTCTAACGCCAGCGAAGCTTTCGTGCGGCGCGCTTGTTATTTCACTGGGGTCAACCCTTTCAGGAGCGCCGCATGGAAGCCTGCGGGGTCCTGCATCTGCGGCGCGTTGCCCATGTCCGGGAAGGTCACCAGCGTCGCCTTCCGAATCGCTTTCGCCGTTTTCGTCGCCAGCTCGGCGTAATTGCCGAGCTTCGGCCGCAGCGCTTCCGGCGCGGCATCCTTGCCGATCGCGGTCGTGTCCTTCAATCCGATCAGCAGCAGCGTCGGCATGCTCAACAGCGGAAATTCATGAACCACCGGCTGGGTGTAGATCATGTCGTACAGCAGTGCCGAATTCCAGGCGACGATTTCCTTGCCGGGGCCGCGGTACATCCCGGCCAGCATCTGCACCGGCGGCTCGTATTCCGGCTTCCACTGGTTGACATAATAGGTCGATTTTTCGTAGTTGCGGATGCGCTCGGCCGTGGTCTGCAGATCGCGCTGGTACCACTTGTCGACGCCCAGCGACGGCACGCCGAGCGCCTTCCAGTCTTCCAGTCCGATCGGGTTGACCAGCACCAGCTGCTCGGTCTGCTGCGGGAACATCAGGCCGTAGCGCACGGCGAGCATGCCGCCGGTCGAGTGGCCCATCATCGTCACCGGCCCCTTGACGCCGATCGATTCGAGCAGCGCGCGCGTGTTTTCCGCCAGTTGCTGGAAGCTGTACTGGTAGCGCTGCGGTTTGCTCGACTTGCAGAACCCGACCTGGTCCGGCACCACGACGCGGTAGCCGGCGCTTGCCAGGGCCTTCATGCTCGCGTCCCAGGTCGCGCCGCAGAAGTTCTTGCCGTGCAGCAGGATGACGGTGCGGCCGTTGGCCTTGCCTGTGGGCGCGATGTCCATGTAGGCCATGTGCAGCTTCATGCGCTGGGAGGTGAAGTCGAACTGCTTCACGGGCGCAGGATAGCTGAACCCTTCCAGTTCCGGGCCGTAGACCGGTTCGTCGGCGGCACGGGCGGAGAACACAGTGGCCAGGGACAAGGCAAGGACCGAGGCGAAGCGAAAGGCGAAGGAAGGCGTCATGGCAATCTCAGGTTATCGAATATGCAAAGTCTAGTCGAGAATCGGGATAGGCGTTCCTGCTGGCGTGCCGCGCCGTGAAGCCATACACTATTTCATCTCCAGTCCTGAGGTCACTGAGATGCACGGTCTCGACGGTGTAGAAGACATCCGGCAGCTGCGGTCGAACGACGCCGATCTCATGGACGCAGTGCTGTGTTTCTTCGGCGAGGCGTTCGGCGATCCGGAGTCGTACACGACGAAGCGGCCCAGTGCAGATTACCTGCGCAAGCTGCTTGGCGGCGACAGCTTCATCGCCCTGGCGGCCTTCGATGACGGCGCCCGCACTGGCACCATCACCGGCGCCCTGTGCGCCTACGAACTGCGCAAGTTAGAACAGGAGCGCAGCGAGATCCATATCTACGACCTGGCGGTGGCGGCGACGCATCGGCGGCGAGGGATCGCCACTGGGCTGATCAGGTCGCTCCAGGAGATCGCCGCCGAGCGTGGGGCGTGGGTCATCTTTGTACAGGCAGATACCCAGCCCGAGGATGAACCCGCCATCGCGCTGTACAGCAAGCCTGGCGTGCGCGAAGAGGTGCTGCACTTCGATATCCGTGTCAACGCCACGATCAACAAACTGCCCTGACAAAATCACCTTCTTGTCGCTACGGCAACAAAGCGGGTAGACTGAGCTTTTATGAACGCCCGCTTCCGGCCAAAAGTGGGCATCTACCCTACGTCAGGTTGCTGTCCGAAATCCATGGTTTCGACATCGTCATCTGAAGCAAGTGGTTTCCCGAATGCCTGGAGCCAAAGGTAGCCTGCAACACCTGCTGCCAGCGACGCGAGGAAGATTCCCATCTTCCATGAAGTGACAAGTTCCAGTTGTCCGACGAACGCAAGGCTCGTAATAAAGATAGACATCGTAAATCCAATGCCACCGAGCAGACCCGCTCCGAAGATATGACGCCAACTGAAATCCAGCGGCAATTTGCAAATGCCCAGAGCAACGGCTATGAAGCACATCAACGTAATGCCTGATGGCTTGCAGATTAATAGTCCCGCAGCGATGCCGATGCTATTTGCCGAAGCGAGCTCTGACCCGCCTGCCGACGCTGCCCGATAGCCGCATCGGGAATTGCTGCCGCATCACTGGATATCGGCCGACTATTCTTTGCCATCATGGTAAGGTCAAGTCCAAACTGAGCCCCCTGATAAGGACGAAGGTGATGAGCCCCAGGCCCAGGAGCGATAGCACGAAGACCGCGGCCACCTTGCCGGCCGCGCGTAGCACCGCGCGCTTCTCCTTCGCCTTCTCCTTCTCCTTCTTCCCTTGATCGTAATGCCACTTGATGGCGAAGAACATGCCCGTGCCCAACACGAGAACCTTGAATGCAAAGGCGATTATAGGGAACCAATCCATCATTTTGAGTATTTCCAGGCTATTACTTGACACTATCTATCGTGAGGAGCACTACCTCAAAACGCTGCTTCAGCAGCTTCATTTTTTGTTCAACGTCAGCGCAATTCCATGCAAGTATGGTCTTGCTGCACGTTCTGAGGCATTCTACTTAAAAGCAATTTCCATACATTGAGACAAAATGTCCCAGTTGAAGTCCATGCAAGATGATGATTTGCCAATTTGGTTGCCGCGATTGGCCGTGTTGATTCTTGATGGTTCGGCAGCGTCCGCTTCGGAACTGCCGACTAGTGGCCGCAGAACGCGCGCTACGCTGCCTTGGTCACCGCCCCCGGCAAGCGAACCCATATCTGGTCAAACTGCACGCCCGTTTGACGCATTCCGCCGCGCCATAGCCATGTTCCCTGCATGCCTTCAGCGTTGCTGTCATTGTAGTGTCTTGCCCCGATGGCCTTTCTGTTCCGATGGCGGATGCACGCACAGGCTGACGGACGGGCTCGCGTTTGCTCCTTTCCCTTGCAGGCTCGGCTGCCGCAGCGGACTGCTCGCGCGTCCTCCGGCTCGACGGCGTCGGTAACGGGGAAGCGGGCTCTTGTTCCGCGACAGCGTCAGGCTTCGGCGGCGCCTGAGGCTCTACACGGCCCGCCGTCGATGGGAGTGTCGGTTCAAGCCTGGTGGCAGGAGACGGATCAGGTTCCAGCAACACGAGGGGCGGCACAGCAGGTAAAGGACGGCTCGCCGGCACAGCGGGCGCCACTGCCTGTGGCACTTCTTTCGCTTCGCCGGCGATGAGCGCGAGCGCTCCGGCGTCGTTGCGCTCCTGGTATAACCACCGGCCGCCCAGGATGAGCAGCGCACCTGACAGCACGCACGCGCCCCAAAGCAGATAGCGCTGCCTGGACCGCGTGAGCCCGGTGGGGGGACGCGTAAACGGATCAGCTGCCTGGTATGCCGGCGAGGGCAGTGTGAAGTCGAACAAAGGATCTTGCGGCACAGTCGGACTTTGCATTGCGTCCGGGACAGGCGTGGGCTCGGCTGGGGGAGCGGCAGGCTTAAGCAGCGGCTCGGCTGGGGAAGTGGAAATCTCGTGCCGGGGCTCGGCCGGCGCAATGCCGGGTTCATGCTGCTGCGCTGGAGGCACAAACTGCGCCTCCAGGGCGGCGATTTCTTCAAAGACGCTGTGTAACTCCAGAGGTGCCGGTCGTTGCACCGGCTGCTGCGTCGTCGAAATTGGTGGCTCCCCTGCAGGCTCCGTGTTCCCTGCAGGTGCAAGCGTTTGCACCTCTTTGCCTGCCTTCGGATTGCCGCCTGTTGTAGCGGGCGCGAGGGATAAGCTAGCGTTTTCGCCGATGTCTTCAAGCAGTTGCGTCTTCATGATGTGCTACCCACTTCCAAGTTCCGTGAGCTAGAGCTTAGCGCCTTTTGGAAATGGGGTTAGCGCAGTTTGTAAGAAGATGTGAGCTGGCCTGCCAGGGATTCACTCCTGCCCGATCAGCACCACCTTGTTGCGCGTCTCGAACTGCACCTTGCCGCCCTTGACGACGGCGCGCGTGCCCGAATACCAGTCGCGTACGGTCTGGCCGTCCATGAATACGCCCGTCACCGGCACGGCGGTCGGCTTGTCCTGGGGCAGGTCGAGCGCGACGACGACGCGGTCGACGACGCCGCCCTTTTCATACGTGCGCTTGAAGGTGTACGGGTGGTGCTGGATCATGCGGTGCACGCCCGCGCCCACCGCCGGGTGGGCCTGGCGGAAGAGGCCGAGCTTTGCCCAGTGCTCGCGCACGTCACGCACGCGGTTCAGGCCGCGCTGGGCGTTCGATGCCAGTTCGTCCCAGTTCATGAACGAGCGCAGTTTGGCGTCGCCCTCGGCGCCCTCCTCGTTCAGCAGGCGCGCGGTCTCGTCGCCGTAGTAGATCTGCGCGGCGCCTGGCGCCAGCAGCAGCTTGTTGGCGGTCTCGTAGGGGCGCTGGCGCAGCGCGTCGTAAGGCTCGCCGTCATCATGGGAGCTCAGGTAGTTCAATACCGACGATCCCTTCATCGGCCCCTGCAGGGCGACCGAATATTCGCTGAACAGCTTTTCATAGCTCTCGACGGCGTCGCGCTTGATCGCGAAGTTGATCAGGCTGTCGAAGCCTTGTGCCGGGTAGTCGACCGTCATGCCGCCGAGGTCATAGGCACGGCCGTGCTTGATTTCGTAGCCGTAGACTTCGGCCGTCATGTAGAACGGAGAATCGCCCAGCTTTTTCGACGGATTGGCCTTCTTCCAGTCCTCGAAGGCCTGGCTTGCGACTTTTTTGAGGTCCTTCCACAGGCCAGGCTCGGTATGCTTGACCGTATCGGCGCGGAAGCCGTCGATGCCGAACTTGCGCACCCAGTCGGCGTGCCACTTCATCAGGTAGTAGCGCGGCGCGCGCGGGTAGCCGGTGCGCTTGAAGAAGGCGTCCAGTTCCTTCACCTCGCGCTCGTAGCGCCCTTCGCGCTTCCATTTGGCGACCAGCATCGGCGGCAGCGCGACCGCCTTGTTACTGTCGGTGCGGATGTCCGGCAGGTTCTTCACCAGCGTGCACTCGATCGTCGTGCGCGCGTCCTTGTAGGTGCATGGCGGGCTTGTCCTCACCCAGTCGGCCGGCCACACCGGGTCCGTGTCCGTTACCGGGCCCGTGTGGTTCATCACCACGTCGAACAGCACGCGGATACCGTGCGCGTGCGCGGTGTCGACCAGCGTGCGCAGGTCGGCTTCTGTGCCGAGGTTGGCGTCGATCGCCGTGAAGTCGCGCGTCCAGTAGCCGTGGAAGCCGTAGCTCTTGCCGGTCCCCTCGTCGGTGCTGGCGTGGATCTGCTCGACCGGTGGCGTGATCCACAGCGCGGTCACGCCCAGCTCGGTGAAATAGCCTTCCTTGATCTTGGCCGTGATGCCGGCGAAATCGCCTCCCATGAAACCGCGCAGCGTTGCCGCGTCCTTGGCCCGGCCGTAGGCCAGGTCATTGGCCGGGTTGCCGTTGTTGAAGCGGTCCGTGAGCAGGAAGTAGACGGTCGCGTTCTCCCACACAAAAGGCTTGGCCGGGGCGTTCCAGGGCGCGGCGGCGTGGGCCGGACCAAAGGCGAGCATCAGGGAAACGGCAAGTGCGGGTAGTTTCATGGAAGTTGGCAGTAAAAGTTAAAAGATCAGGTAATCACGCTCGGCGCCTGGCGACCGGTGCGCTGATGCAGTTCGGAAACGCCGTCGGCGATCGCCACCAGGCCGGACAGCGCCTGTTGCGTGTCGAGCGCGTGGCGCGATGGATCGGCTTCATAGCGTTCGAGGTAGACGCGGATGGTGGCGCCTTCGGTGCCCGTGCCCGACAGGCGGAACACGATGCGCGAGCCGTCGGTCATGATGATGCGCACGCCCTGGCGCGAGGCGATCGATTTGTCGACCGGGTCGGTGTAGACGAAATCGTCGGCCTGCGCCACGCGGAACCCGCCCAGCGCCTGGCCGGCCAGGTTCGGCAGCTTTTCGCGCAGCGCGGCCATCATGGCGTCCGCGGCCGTGGCATCCACGGCTTCGTAGTCGTGGCGCGAATAATAGTTGCGCCCGAAGCGCGCCCAGTGCTCGCCGACCAGCTGCTCGACCGATTTACCGGTGCTTGCCAGCATGTTCAGCCAGAACAGCACGGCCCACAGCCCGTCCTTTTCGCGCACGTGATCCGAGCCGGTACCGTAGCTTTCTTCGCCGCAGAGCGTGACCAGGCCCGCGTCCATCAGGTTGCCGAAGTACTTCCAGCCGGTCGGGGTCTCGAAGCAGTCGATGCCGAGCGCCTCGGCCACGCGGTCGGCCGCCCGGGAGGTCGGCATCGAGCGCGCGATGCCTTTGATGCCCGCCGCATAGCCGGGAGCCACGCGCGCGTTGGCGGCGATGATGGCCAGGCTGTCCGAGGGCGTCACCGCGATGCTGCGGCCGACGATCATGTTGCGGTCGGCGTCGCCGTCCGAGGCGGCGCCGAAGTCGGGCGCGCCGGGAGCGGACATCAGCGCAATGAGCTCGGCGGCGTTGACCGGGTTCGGGTCGGGATGGTGGCCGCCGAAGTCTTCCAGCGGTTCGCCGTTGATGACGGTGCCGGCGGGCGCGCCCAGCATGCCTTCGAGGATCGCCCTGGCGTAGGGGCCGGAGACGGCGCTCATGCCGTCGAATTTCATGGTGAAGCCGCGCGCGAACAGGGCGCGGATGGCGTCGAAATCGAACAGGCGCCCCATCAGTTCCGCATAGTCGGCCACCGGGTCGATCACTTCGACCTGCATGGCTTCCAGGGTGGTGATCTTGACGTCGTCGAGGTCCACGGCCGGCGCATCGCTGATGCGGTAGCTGGAAATCGCCTGGGTATTCGCGAAGATCGCCTCGGTGATCTTTTCGGGGGCCGGGCCGCCGTTTTCGATGTTGTACTTGATGCCGAAGTCGCCGTCCGGCCCGCCCGGGTTGTGGCTGGCCGAGAGCACGATGCCCCCAAAAGCCGCCCGCTTGCGGATCACGCAGCTCACCGCCGGCGTCGACAGGATGCCGCCGCGGCCCACCAGCATTCGCGCCACGCCGTGGGCGGCGGCCATGTGCAGGATGGTCTGGATCGCGTTGCGGTTGAAGAAGCGGCCGTCGCCGCCGAGGACCAGGGTGCGTCCGCTCAGGTTGCCGAGCGTCTGGAAAATCGCTTCCACAAAATTCTCGAGGTAGCCCGGTTGCTGGAATTCGGTCACCTTCTTGCGCAGGCCCGAGGTGCCAGGGCGCTGCCCGGCGAATGGCTTCGTCGCCACTGTCTGAATCGTCATGCTTCGCTCCTGTAGGGATTCGTTTGTTGAT
>JAQGLR010000283.1 GCA_028292765.1 Massilia sp.
TACGCTGGATGCCGTTGCGGTAGCTCTCGCTCACCTCGTAGGGCGAGCCGGCGAAGATGCCGCCCCGCTCGGCCATGTCCTTGACGTTCCCGCCGGCGCAAAAAGCCGAGCCGTTCCCGGTCAGCACCACGACCTTGATGCCGCGGTCGGCACGGACCATCGCGCACATGTCGACGAATTCCTGCATCTGCGACGGCAAGCTCAAGGCATTACGTGTCTCGGGGCTGTCCATGCGGACGGTGAGGATCGCGCCATCGCGCTCGATTGCCAGGAAAGGGGTCATGCGCGCTCCTGCAAGGTGTGGAAGCTGCCGGCGGTCACCCCGGGCCAGAAGTCGTCCGGCCCGGCGGCGCAGACCGCCCTGCCGAGGCGTTGCGACCAGGCCGTGGCCGAGCCGAATTCGCTGCGCCAGGACCACAGGCGGCGCGTCGCCAGGTGCAGTGAATGCTCGTGTGTGAATCCGATCGCGCCGTGCACGGCATGGGCGACGTTCGCGCCGATCCCGGCCGCTTCGGAAGCGCAGATCTTGGCGGCGATGGCCTGCAGCCGCACGATGCGGGTCTCGGCAGCGGCGAACGCGGCTTCGGATGCCATCACGGCGGCTGCCGCATGTTCGGCCAGGACCGCCACCTGGTGCTGGATCGCCTGGAAGCTGCCGATCGCCTTGCCGAACTGGACGCGCTCGCCGGCATACTGCGTCGCCATCGCCAGCACCGCCTCCAGGGCGCCGGCGATTTGCGCCGCGCGCACCATGGCGCCGCCAAGAAGCAGCACGTCGGCCGGCCAGCCCGCCGGCAGCGGCGCCTGTGCCACCGGCGCCACATCCGTGAACAGCAGCGTCGCGCGCGGCTCGCAAGCGATGTTGGCGCTGTCCTGGCGGCGCTCCGCTTCGGTGGGCAATAGGACCACGGCCGGTTCCGCGCCGCCCGTCACCGCCACCACAAAGGGCACTGCGTCGCCCCAGGGAACGTCGGCGGCCTCGCCGCTGACCGTCCCGCCGTGCAGGCACAAGCTGCCGGCGCCGGCCACGCTGACCGCGCCCACCGCAGGCGCGAGGTCGGCCGCCCCGAGCAGCCAGTTGGCCAACATCGCCTCCGGCAGCGGCAACGGCAGGTTGAAGCGGCCAGCCAGCCGGATCACGCCGCAGACATCCGCCCACGACGCGCCTGCGCCACCCAGGGACTCGGGCGCCAGCGCCAGGGGAAAGCCGGACTCCTCGACAGCGGCCCACATGGCGCGCGGCCATGCGCCGCCCTCGCATTCCAGCACCGCGGCGGGGCTGGCAAGGTCGGCGAACAGGCGCTCGACCGTTGAATCGAACATTTGTCTCATGATTAGCGCATTCCTAGACCGCGCGCGATGATCCCGCGAAGTATCTCGCGCGTGCCACCGCGCAGTGAAAATGAAGGAGCCTCCTGGGTCAGGTAGGCCAGTACCCGCGCGTGCTCGCTGCCACCGCGCGTGGTCGGTAAGGCGTCGAGCAGAAGCTGCGCCAGTTCCGGCAACTCCTGTTCGAAGGTGGTGCCCAGTTCCTTGACGACCGAAGCCTCCCAGGCCGGGTTGCGTCCCGCCGCCAGCTGCGCCGTGACCGCGAGCGACATCTGGCGCAGCGTGACCAGGCGCGCCGTCAGGCGGCCAATTTCGCGCGCCTGCAAGGCATCCGGTTCGGTGCCGACTTCCGCGATCAGCGTGTGCAGCAGTGCGATCGAACTCAGGAAGCGCTCGGGCCCGCTGCGCTCGAAGGCCAGCTCAGCCGTTACTTGCGCCCAGCCCTGCCCCTCGGTGCCGATCAGCGCATCCGCATCGAGCGTGAGGTCGTCGAAGAAGACTTCGTTGAAATGGCTGGCACCGGTCAGGTCCTTGATCGGACGGACCATGATCCCGGGCAGCGACAGGTCGATGATGAATTGCGACAGTCCTTCGTTACGCTTGCTGTCGGCGCCGGTGCGCACCAGCGCGATCATGTAGTGCGAGCGCTGGGCATTGGTGGTCCACACCTTCTGCCCGTTGACGACCCATTTGTCGCCGGCGCGGCGCGCGCTCGTCTTGATCGAGGCGAGGTCCGACCCCGAATTGGGCTCGCTCATGCCGATGCAGAAGAACTGCTCGCCACGGCAGATGGCCGGCAAGTGAAATTCCTTCTGCGCGTCGGTTCCGTAATGCAGGATCTGCGGGCCGCTCTGACGGTCGGCGAACCAGTGTGCCGATACGGGCGCGCCAGCGGCCAGCAGCTCCTCGATCACGACATAGCGGGCGAAGGGACTGGCTTCGGCGCCGCCGTAGCGTTTCGGCAGCGCCATCCCGATCCAGCCGCGGGCACCAAGGCGAGCGCTGAACTGCGCGTCGAAACCCATCCAGGATTCGGCGCGCCGGGTGGGCGGGTAATCTGCCAGCGCTTCGGCCAGGAAGGCGCGCACTTCGGCACGAATGGCCTCGGCCTCCGGCGGAATGGGACTGAATGTGAACTGATCAATGGACATGGGGACGTGCGGACATGGGCGGTCATGCGATGGAGTCGAATCCTGGCCGGCGTGACCCGGCCAGGTCCCGGGAAGGTTGCCCCTCCCGTCAGTGGATGCCTGGAACCCGGCTCAGAGCGCGGTCTGGGCGTCGGCAGCGGCAAACATCTTGTTGATGTCGCCCGACGTGACCGGACGGCTCGCGTCGCGCTCCGGCGCAGCGCCACCGAGGCCCAGGGCAGGCTCGATGCTGACGTGCGTGGCCTGCGCCTTCAGCGCGCCGACGGTGCAGTTTTCGCGCCCGAGGACCGAAAAAGGATCGTAGGAGAACTCATGCATCGCATTCAGGTGCGTGATCTTGTTGATGACTTCGTCCGTGAGGTGCTGGGCCTGGCTCCAGAACACGTTTGCCGAATTCGGCCAGGTGCAGTCGGAGTGCGGGTAATCGCATTCCCAGGTGACCTTGTCGACGTTGATCGAGTCGAGGTTCTTCAGGCCGAACGCATCCTCGATGAAGCAGGTGATGATGTGTTCATTGAAGATGTCGCTCGGCTTCTTGTCGCCAAAGTTCGAATTGGTCCACTCGTGGTGGTGGCTGTGCGTGAAGTCGGCGCGCTCGAGCAGGTAGGGAATCCAGCCGATGCCGCCTTCGGACAGGGCCATGCGCAGCTTCGGGAACTTCTTCCACATCGGGGCCCATATCCAGTCGGCGGCCGAGTTGGAGATCGAGATCGGCATCGAGGTGATCCAGGCGTCGATCGGCGACTCATCGGAGGCATGGGCCGCCTTGACGCCGGTGCCGATGTGGCAGCAGATAACGACGTCGTTATCGGCGCAGGCCTTCCACAGCGGATCCCAGTAGGCATTGTGGATCGACGGGTAGCCGTGCACGGTCGGATTGTCGGACAGGGTCAGCGCATGCACACCCTGGGCGGCCAGGCGCTTGACCTCGGCGGCTGCGGCCTGCATGTCCCACCAGGGAACCATCATGAGCGGGATGAAGCGGCCCGGTGCGGCGTTGCACCAGTCGTGCAGGTGCCAGTCGTTGTAGGCCTGGATCGCGGCCAGGCTTACCTCGCGGTCGTTCATCACCTGGAAGCGCTGGCCGGCGAAGCCCGGGAAAGTCGGGAAGCAGAGCGAAC
>JAQGLR010000331.1 GCA_028292765.1 Massilia sp.
TGCCGATCTTGTCCGACGGCGCGTACACCAGGCGCACGTCGCGGATCATCAGCTGCCTGATGCGGTAGTACTCGAGGCCGCGGTGGAAGGCCGGCACCGAGCAGCGGTAGGCCTTGTCGCTCTCGCATTCGGCGATCAGCGCTTTCACGCGCGAGGAGATCGCCTCGTTGCGCTCGCGGCCGCTCAGGGAAGAGCCCAAGCCATTGAGCACGCGGCCGGTGACGTTCTCGACCTTCTCGGTCACGTACACGAGCGCGTTCGGGCCGCCCGGCAGTTCCTCGGCGCGGGACTTCGCCAGGAAGCCGTTGACGATGTAGTTCTTTTCCGGGGTCGAGTTACGCTGGATCGAACCGTAGCCGCAGTGGTGGTTGGTGACCACCAGCCCGTCGGGCGACACGAACGACGCCGAGCAGCCGCCCAGCGACACGATGGCGCTCATCGGATGCTTCGACAGGTCGGCCAGCTTCTCGGCCGGCATGGTGATGCCGATGCGTTTCAGTTCGGATTTGAGTTGCGGCAGCTGGTGCGGCTGCCACTGGCCTTCGTCGGCGACGGCGTGGCCGGCGACGCCCAGCAGCATTGCGGGCAGGACGATCGATTTGAACAAGCTTGACCCCGGATGAGTGAAAACAAAACGGCGAGTATAGCCCGCTGGCCGGGGGCGGAAAAACGATTTTTTGTCGTCGATACTGCGGTGACGATCGCCTCGCGCAGTGCCTCAGGTTATTATCTATTGATTACCAAAAAGGCAGGGAACGCCATGAGTGACGAATACCAGGTCGCAATCGAGGCCGAACCGGATCCGGACGACATGCAGGCCCTGGTGCAGGGGCTGACCGAGTTCAATGCGGCGCACCTTGGGGGCGAAGTGCCGGAATACCTGCTCGCCACGGTTCGTGAGGCGAGCGGAACGCTGGCCGGCGGCCTGCTGGGCGCCACTTACCTGGGCTGGCTGACGATCCAGGTGCTCTGGTTGAACGAAAGTGCGCGCGCCCGCGGCCATGGCAGCGCCCTGGTGGCCCAGGCCGAAGCCGAGGCGCTCCGGCGCGGCTGCAAGCGCAGCTTCGTCGAGACGCTCGACTTCCAGGCCTTGCCCTTCTACGAAAAACACGGCTATGTCGTGCACAGCCGGATCGACGGTTTTCCGCCTGGTGGCGCGCGCTATGCGCTGATCAAGGAACTTGCCTAGTCTTTAGACGCCCGGTTACGGCTGCGCACCCGCCTGCCACCCGCCACCGAGCGACTGGATCAGGGCCACCGCCACCGTCTGCCGATCCGCCTGCGCCTGCACCAGCGAACGGCGCGCGTTCAGCGCCGTCACCTGTGCCTGCACCACCTCCGTAAAGCCCACCTGCCCTGCCCGGTAGCGGTTCATGATCTGCTGCTCGACCAGGTCCGCCGCGCTCGAGGCCTGGCGGCGCAGCTCCTGCTGCTGCGCCAGCACGCGGGTGGCGCTGAGCTGGTCCTCGACGTCGGCAAAGGCACCCAGCACCGTCTGGCGGTAGCGCGCGACGGCCGCCTGGTGGCGCGCTTCGGCGCCGGCCACGCTGGCGCGCGTCGCGCCGGCATTGAAGATCGACTGCGCCGCCGACAGGCCGAAGGACCAGGCCGCGTTCGACACCGAGAACAAATCGCTCACGCGGCTGCCGCCCGTGCCCAGCGATCCGGACAGCCCGATGTTCGGGAAATAGGCCGAGCGCGCGATGCCGATGTCGGCGTTGGCGGCCGCGACGTCGCGCTCGGCGGCGGCGATGTCGGGACGGCGCTGCAACAGCGTGGCCGGCACGCCGACCGGCACCTCGGGCACGGCGATGGTCCACTCCTCGCGCGGGGCGAGCGTGAACTGGCTCGGGGCCTTGCCGACCAGGACCGCGATCGCATGCTCGAACTGGGCGCGCTGGCGCACCAGGGACAGCTCGTCGCCGCGGGCGCTGGCGAGCTGGGTCTGCGCCTGCAGCACGTCGGTGCGGGCGACGATGCCGACATTGAAGCGGTTCTGCGTGATCTGCAGTTCGCGCTCGTAACCGGCGATCGTGCGCAACAACAGCGCGCGCTGGGCGTCCAGCGCCCTCAGCGTGAAATAGTTCGCGGCCAGTTCGCCCTGGCTTGACAAGCGGGCGTTGGCCAGGTCCGCGGCACTCGCCTCGAGACCGGCCCGCGCGCTCGTCACGCCGGCGCGCAGCCTGCCCCACACGTCCGGCTCCCAGCTGCCGCCCAGGTTCAGGCGGTAGGCACTCTCCGAACCTTGAGAGCGCACGCCGGAGCGGTCACCGGAAAGGCCCAGCGACACCGTCGGGAACAGCGCCGCGCGCTGCTGCGCGACCAGGGCGCGCGCCTGCGCGTAGGCGGCTGCGGCGGCCGCCACGTTCTGGTTCGAGACCTCGACGCCGGCGGCAAGGTCGTTCAGCACCGGGTCCTTGAAGAGCTGCCACCATGGTCCCCGCTCGAGCGCGTCCGCCGGGGCGGCCGGCACCCAGCCCGCCAGCTCCTTGAAGGCCACGGGTTCGGGCGTGGCCGGGCGCTGGTAGGCGGGACCGACCGCGCAGCCGGCAAGGCCGAGGGCCAGGGTTATCAGGGTCAGTCGGATTGGCGTGGTTCTCTGCATAAGCGTAGTCATCGTTGATTATTCATCGCTTGTTTATCTGGATTATTTGGACATGGATGGCGTGGCTTCTTCGAGCGGGTGGCGCGCCAGTTCGCGCTCGCCCGGCGTCTTGCGGCGCAGCTTGTCGAGCAGGACGTAGACGACCGGCGTGGTCAAGAGGGTCAGCACCTGGCTGGCGATCAGGCCGCCGATGATGGCGATCCCGAGCGGCTGGCGCAATTCCGATCCTTCGCCGAAGCCGATCGCCAGCGGCAGCGCGCCGAGGGCCGCGGCGAGGGTCGTCATCAGGATCGGGCGGAAGCGCAGCAGGCAGGCTTCGCGCACCGCCGCCAGGGCCGACACATCCTTCGAGCGTTCGAGTTCGAGCGCGAAGTCGATGATCAGGATCGCGTTCTTCTTGACGATGCCGATCAGCAGGAAGACCCCGATCAGCGCGATGATCGAAAACTCCATGTTGAACATCAGGAGCGCCAGCACCGCGCCGACGCCGGCCGACGGCAAGGTGGACAGCACCGTGATCGGGTGGATCAGGCTCTCGTACAGGATGCCGAGCACGATGTAGATGACGACGATCGCCGCCAGGATCAGCAGCGGCTGCTCCTTGTTCGATTCCTGCGCCGCGCGCGCCGTGCCCTCGAAGCTGCCGCGCACGTTGGACGGCATCGCGATATCCGCTTCGGCCTGGCGCACGGCCGCCTGGCCGTCTTCGAGGTTGAAGCCTTCGGCCAGGTTGAACGAGACGGTGGTGGCGAGTTCGCCGTCCTGGTGGTTGACCGAGGTCGGGGTCGAGCTTTCGGCAAAGCTGGCGATGCTTGATAGCGGCACCATGGTCGTTGCGCTGCTCGACAAGGCCGAGCCGCTCGAGGCGTCGCGGGTCGCGCCCAGGGTGGAGGCCGGTGCGGGTGTGCTGCCCCCCGCGCTGGCCGTGGCGGCGTTGCCTGCCGCGCGCGCCGGCACGTACACGTCCTTCAGCGCTTCCGGCGACTGCGCATACTTCGGCGCCACGCCCATGATCACGTTGTACTGGTTCAGTTCATCGTAGATCTTCGCGACCTGGCGCTGGCCGAAGTTGTTGTACAGCGCATTGTTGATGTCGCGCGTGCTGATGCCGAGGCGCGCGGCGGTGTCCTTGTCGATGGAGACGAACATCTCGACGCCGTTCTCGGCCTGGTCGGTGTCGACGTCCACCAGCGCCGGCTGGCGCTTCATGGCCTCGGCCAGTTTTCCCGCCCACTCCTTCAGGTCTTCGCTGCGGTCGCTTTTGAGGGTGTACTGGTAGGTCGAGTTACTGGAGCGCCCGCCCATGCGCAAATCCTGCACCGGGTTCAGGAACAGCGACACGCCCGTCACGCGCGCGAGTTTCGGGCGCAGGCGCGCGATCACGGCCTGGCCTTTATCCGTGCGCTCGGACGCCGGCTTCAGGTTGATGAACATGAAGCCGCCGCCGGCCCGTCCGCCGCCGGTGAAGCCGACCACCGTATCGACCGCCGGATCGCGCTTGATGATGTTGACCAGCTGGGTCATCTTGCCCTGCATCGCCTGGAACGAGATGCTCTGGTCGGCGCGGATGCCGCCGCTGATCTGGCCCGTGTCCTGCTGCGGGAAGAAGCCTTTCGGGATGG
>JAQGLR010000384.1 GCA_028292765.1 Massilia sp.
GGGTAGGTAAACGCCAGGCGCACTTTCTGCACCAGCGCATTGCGGCGCTCGATGTAGTCCGCCAGGCGCGACAGCACGCGCGCGATCTGGCCGATCTGTTCGCCCGACGACACGAGGCCGCGGTAGATCTGGTCGAAGTCGCGCGGGTGGTGCGAGAGCGCATCCGAGAACGAAATGCCGCCCATGACTTCGGAGCGGATCGATGCGATCAGGTCGCGCACGTACGGGCGCTCGGCCTGTTCCAGCAGCGCGGTAAACGCCTGTTCGAGCGGCAGGCCGGCTTCGAGCAGGCTGGCCAGCTGGCGTGTGAACAGCGCCAGCTCGACCGTTGACAAGCGCTCGCCAAAACCGCGCGCGCGGGTGGCGCCGCTGGCGTCGACCTGGGCCGCAATCGCTTCGACGTTCAGGGGCGTCAGGCCCTGGACTCGTAAATCGGCGCGCGCGGCGCGCGGGCTGTCGGCGTTGACCACGCCCTTGCGCGTGGCGCCGCCCGTGTCCACTGCTTCGTAACGGAATGCCGGCATGCTTTAGTCCTTGGTCACGCGCAGCAACTCGGCCTGCGTGGTGACGCCCTCGGCCAGCCAGCGTTCGCCGTCTTCGCGCATCGTGCGCATGCCGCTCCTCTGCGCCGCCGCGCGGATGTCCGCTTCCGACGCCTGGTTGTGGATCTGGGCGCGGATGGCTTCGGTCGTTTCCAGCAACTCATAGACGCCGACCCGGCCCTGGTAGCCGGTGTGGCCGCAGCGCTCGCAGCCCACCGCATGCCAGACCGTGCCGTCGCTCTTCTTGCACTGCGGGCAGAGTTTGCGCACGAGGCGCTGGGCCATCACGCCCAGCAAGGAAGACGATAACAGGAACGGTTCGATCCCCATGTCCAGCAGGCGCGTCACGGCAGCGGCCGCGTCGTTGGTGTGCAGGGTGGCCAGCACCAGGTGGCCGGTGAGCGAGGCTTGGACTGCGATCTGCGCCGTTTCGAGGTCGCGGATCTCGCCGATCATGATCACGTCCGGGTCCTGGCGCAGGATCGCGCGCAGGGCCTTGGCGAAGGTCATGTCGATGCGGGCGTTGACCTGGGTCTGGCCGACGCCGTTCAGGTCGTACTCGATCGGGTCTTCCACCGTCATGATGTTGGTGGTCGAGGCGTTCAGGCGCGACAGCGCGGCATACAAGGTCGTGGTTTTACCGGAGCCGGTCGGGCCGGTGACGAGCACGATGCCGTGCGGCTGGTTGATGAGTTTATCGAACTGCGGCAGCAGGTCCGGGCTCATGCCCAGGTGCGACAGGTCGAGGCGCCCCGCTTCCTTGTCGAGCAGACGCAGCACGGCGCGTTCGCCGTGGCCGGTCGGCAAGGTCGAAACGCGCACGTCGACCGGCTTGCCGCCGATCCGCAGGGTGATGCGACCGTCCTGCGGCAGGCGTTTTTCGGCGATGTCGAGCTGCGACATGATCTTGATACGCGAGATGAGCGAAGCGTGGATGCCCTTGCGTGGACGCACGATGTCGCGCAGCGTGCCGTCGATGCGAAAACGTACGACCGACGTCTGCTCGAAAGGTTCGATGTGGATGTCGGACGCCCCTTCGCGCAGCGACTGCGTCAGCAGCGCATTGATCAGGCGGATCACGGGCGCATCGTCGGAGGATTCGAGCAGGTCTTCGATGGCCGGCACGTCCTGCAGCAGGCGCGTCAGGTCGAGGTCGGCGTCGAATTCGTCGGCGACCTGGTTGGCGTCGCCGCCGGCCGATGCATAGGCGGCGGCAATGGCATCGTCGAGCTCGCCGCGGTCGAGGCGGCGCAGGAGGACGCGGCCAAACCGGCGCGACACCTCGGCAATGGCGGCCGGCGGCGTGGCGCTGGAGATCAGCACCTCGACGCTCTGGCCGGGATCGTCGCCGTTGCGCGCCAGTACCCCGTGGTCACGGGCGAAGGCATAAGGCAACAAATTAGTCATGGTTCATCGCTTCTGGTTCGATGGCGTCGCCGGCCGGTATTCAGGAACCGACGGCGACACCTGGGCAGGGCTGCGCGGCACGACCTGGGCCGGGCTCGGCGGTACCTGGGCCGGACTGCGTCCGCTTGCGCCGCCGGGGCCGGTAGCGGCGCCCGGGCGCGTGGTGGCCGGCGCCGGCGCCGGCATCGTGGCCAGGGTGCCGCCCGGGGGCGGCTGGCCATTGGTTAATGGTGGCAGTTCCGGTGCGCCGATGTCGCGCATCAGGATGGTGTCGTCTTGTGGACGCGTTGCGACGCCGAGGGCGCGCATGTATTCGTAGCGGTCGAGCGAGATGCTGTTGTTCTGTTCCTTGCTGCGCACCACCACCGGGCGCAGGAAGACCATCAGGTTGGTCTTGCTGCGGGTGCGGGTACGGTATTTGAACAGGTTGCCCAGCACCGGAATATCGCCCAGGCCACGCACTTTTTCCTCGCCATGGTCTTCGTTGTCCTGGATCAGGCCGCCAAGCACGATGATCTGGCCATCGTCGGCCAGGATATTGCTTTCGATCGCACGCACGGTGGTCACGATGCCCTCGGCCCGGACCACCGAATTGTCGATCCCCGAATTCTCGTGGTAAATCGACAGCTTGATCACGCCACCCTCGGAAATCTGCGGACGCACCTTCATCAGCAGGCCGATGTCCTTGCGGTCCACGGTCTGGAACGGATTGTTCGCGCCGCTGGTGCCGGTCGTGAACGAACCCGTGATGATCGGGATGTTCTGGCCGACCTTGATCGTCGCCAGTTCGTTGTCGAGGGTGATCATGTTCGGTGTCGACAAGATGTTGGCGGCACCATCGTTTTCAAGTGCGCTGGCCAACGCGCCCAGGCCCAGTTCGCCGTTGATCTGCTTGAAGAGGCCGAAGGTCAGGCCGGCCAGCCGCGGCGGCGTGGTGGTGGTGCCCAGGCCCGCGCGCGCGGCCGCGGCCAGGTCGACGATGCTGCCGTTCGTGCTGCTGAACGCCTGCACGCCGCCGACCCGGTACTTGCTGGTGTCGGTTCCCGACAGGCCCAGCCACTGCACGCCGAATTCCGACGCTTTCTGCGAATTCATCTCGACCACCAGCGCCTCGATATAGACCTGGGCGCGGCGCACGTCGAGCTGGTCGATGACGCCGCGCAGGTTGCGGTAGACCGCATCCGGCGCCGTGATGATCAGGCTGTTGGTGGAGGCGTCGGCCTGGATGAAGCCGGAACCGGCGCCGCCGCCGGCGCCGGCGCCCGTCGCCTGGCTCTGCTGGCCGAAGGTA
>JAQGLR010000388.1 GCA_028292765.1 Massilia sp.
CAGCCGGCCGCGCGCGCGCCGCGCCCAGGCGCGCAAGACGCGCTCGGCATCGACGCGGCGCGCCGCCCGCGCGTTTTTCGGCGCCACAGGGCGGGTTTCGTCGACCAGGGCCCCACCACAATCGCCATAAACCCCGCTCGTGCTGACATAAACGACATGCGCCCCCTCGGGTAAAATGGCGGTCAAGTTGCGCGTGCGGAAGTCGCGCTCGCCCGCGGGAGGCGGCGGCGCCAGGTGCACGATGGCCTGGGCAAGGCCACGCAGGCGCGCCAGCGTTGCCGGCTGGTCGAGGTCGGCGATGACGGGTATCGCCCCTGCCGCACGCAGCGGCGCTGCATGCTCCGGGTCTCTCGTTACCGCAAACACGCGGAAGCGCGGCACCAGCAGCGGCAGCAGGCGCATGCCGACATCGCCGCAGCCGACCAGAAGGAGGCGCGGCCGCCCCAGACCTGATTTTTTGTTGTTGTTCATTTTGAGGATTGTATGACGTTCCAGATCACTGTCCAGCCAAGCGGCCACCAATTCGCCTGCGAAGCCGACGAAACCGTCCTGTCGGCCGCGCTCCGTGCCGGCGTGGGCCTGCCGTACGGCTGCAAGAACGGCGCCTGCGGTTCGTGCAAGGGCAAGGTCGTCGAGGGCATGGTGGCGCACAAGCCGCACCAGGCGCGCGCCCTCTCCGAGCAGGAAAAGCTGCAGGGCATGTCGCTGTTCTGCTGCGCGGTGCCGGATGGGGACGTCGTGATCGAGGCGCGCGAAATCGCCGGCAGCAGCGAATACCCGATCCGCAAGATGCCGTCCCGGGTGCAGTCGGTCACGCGCGCCGCGCCGGACGTGGCGATCGTCACGCTGCAGCTGCCGGCCAACGAGGCGCTCGCTTACCGCGCCGGCCAGTACATCGAATTCCTGCTGAAAGACGGCAAGCGCCGCGCCTACAGCATCGCCAGCGCACCGTCGCTGGAGCGCCCGCTCGAGCTGCACATCCGGCACCTGGCGGGCGGCCTGTTCACCGACCACGTCTTCGGCGCCATGAAAGAACGCGACATCCTGCGCTTCGAAGGGCCGCTCGGCACCTTCTTCCTGCGCGAGGACTCCGACAAACCCATCGTGCTGCTCGCCTCGGGCACCGGCTTCGCGCCGGTCAAGGCCCTGGTCGAGCACCTGATGCACCTGAAGTCGACGCGCCCGGTCCGCCTGTACTGGGGCGGACGCCGTCCGCAAGACCTGTACATGCACGAGCTGTGCGAAGCCTGGGCGGCCACCCTGCCCGACTTCCAGTATGTGCCGGTCATTTCCGATGCGCTGCCAGAAGATGCCTGGCTTGGGCGCAGCGGTTATGTGCACGCGGCGGTGATGCAGGACATTCCCGATTTGTCGGGCTGGCAGGTCTACGCCTGCGGCGCGCCGGTGATGGTCGATGCGGCGCGCAGCCAGTACGTGGCGCAATGCGGATTGCCGGCCGAGGAGTTTTTTGCGGATGCGTTTACGACCGAGGCGGATCTGGCGCGGGAATAATTCCTTGGGTACAGTTTCCGTGGATGAGGCACAATTGGCATCCCCGCCAGCAACGTGCCTTCTTCATGTCCCTGCTCTCCCCCTCCAGCGGCCTCGGCCTCCTGCGCAACCCGAATCTCTCCTTCTACCTGTCGGCCCGCTTCCTCGGCACCCTCGCCGTCCAGATGCAAAGCGTGGCCGTGGGCTGGCAGGTGTACCAGATCACCGGCAGCCTGTTCGACCTCGGCCTGATCGGCCTGGCGCAGTTCGCGCCCTTCCTGGTCTTGATCCTGTGGGCCGGACACGTCGCCGACCGCTATGACCGGCGCAAGATCATCGTGTCGTGCATGCTCACCCAGCTGCTGGTGAGCGCCCTGCTGCTTGCCTTTACCGCCAGCGGCAGCCGCGTGGTCTGGCCCGTGTTCGCCGTGCTGGTGCTGTTCGGCAGCGCGCGTGCCTTCATGATGCCGGCCTCGCAGGCGGTGCTGCGCAACCTGGTGCCGGACAAGGATTTTGGCCAGGCCGTGGCGCTGGCCTCCTCGACCTTCCACGTCGCCGTGATTGCCGGCCCGGTACTCGGCGGCCTGCTGTACGCCTTTGGTCCGACGACCGTCTACATGATCTCGGCCGCGTTGCTGGCGCTGGCGACCCTGCTGATGGCCTCGACCAGGAGCGCGCCGCAGGTGCGCAGCACCGCGCCCGCCAGCTGGCACACCCTGCTGGAGGGCCTGCGTTTCGTGCGCTCGCGTCCGATCGTGCTGGGCGCCATTTCGCTCGACCTGTTCGCGGTGCTGTTTGGCGGCGCCACCGCGCTGCTGCCGGCCTACGCGCGCGACGTGCTGCATGCCGGGCCGACCGGACTGGGCCTGCTGCGCACCGCGCCCGGCGCCGGTGCGGCACTGTGCTCGATCGGGCTGGCCATGTTTCCGATCCGGCGCCACGTCGGCGCTTTCATGTTCGGCGGCGTCGCGCTGTTCGGCGCCGCGACGCTGGTGCTGGGCGCCACGTCCAGCTTCGCCATCGCGCTCGGCGCGCTGTTCCTGCTCGGCATCGGCGACATGGTCAGCGTCTACATCCGCCACCTGCTGGTGCAGTTCGAAACCCCGGACGAGATCCGCGGCCGGGTCAGCGCGGTCAATTCGGTATTCATCGGCGCCTCCAACGAGCTGGGCGAATTCGAATCCGGCCTGACCGCCGGCTGGTTCGGCCTGGTGCGCGCGATCCTGCTCGGCGGCGCGGCGACACTGGTGGTCACCGGCCTCTGGGCGGTGCTGTTCCCGGTGCTCTCGCGCATGGACCGCTTTCCGCATCATGGCAAAGAGCAGCCTGCCTAGCCTCGCCGCTTTCCTCGCGCCGGTCCAGGCCCGCGCGCCGAACGAGGCCGACGCCGCATTCCTTGCGCGCCTGTATG
>JAQGLR010000394.1 GCA_028292765.1 Massilia sp.
AAGTCGGCGCCGACGCCTCGCTGCAGGTGGTGCCGTACTACAACCGTCCGACCCAGGAAGGCATGTACCGCCACTTCAAGGCGATTGCCGAAGCGGTCGACCTGCCGATCATCCTGTACAACGTGCCGGGCCGTACCGTCGCCGACATGAGCAACGAGACCATCGCGCGCCTGGCGCCGATCGAGAATATCGTGGGCGTCAAGGACGCCACCGGCAACATCGGCCGCGGCATCGAATTGCTGAAGATGGTCGACAAATCATTCGCCGTGTATTCGGGCGACGACCCGACCGCGATGGCGCTGATGTTCTGCGGCGGCGCCGGCAATATTTCGGTTACCGCCAACGTCGCCCCGCGCGCCATGCACGAGCTGTGCGTGGCCGCCATGGCCGGCGACATCGCCCGCGCCATCGAGATCAACAACAGCGTGCTGCAACTGCACGCCAAGCTGTTCGTCGAGCCGAATCCGGTGCCGGTCAAGTGGGCACTGGCGGAAATGGGCAAGATGCCGGCCGGCCTGCGCCTGCCGCTGGCGCCCTTATCGAGCCCCTTCCACGACACCGTTCGCGCCGCACTGCGCGAAGCCGGCCTCGTTCCGCAATCCTGAGTCCCGCAAGGGTGTTGGTTTTCCAGATCTGAAATCGCAACGATATGACTAAAAGCAACAAAATGACCTTCCCGCTGGCGGCCGTTTCCGCACCTGCCGCGCGCGTCCTGGCTTTGAGCGCGCTGGCGCTGAGCCTCACGGCGTGCACCACCATTTTCGAATCCGACAAGGTCGACTACAAAGGGTCCAAGAAAGCGGCCCCGCTCGAGGTGCCGCCGGACCTGACCCAACTCCAGAAAGACAACCGTTATGCCGCGCCCGAAGGCCGGGGCACCGCGACCGCCTCCGGCATGCAGGCAGGCGCCGGCGCTACGTCGGCGGCTGCGGCTGCGGGCGCCACCGGTGTCGTTGCCTCGTCGAGCGCAATCGGCCCGGTCGCGACCGACGCCGTGCGCGTCGAGCGTTCCGGCGACCAGCGCTGGATCGTCGTCAAGCAGGCTCCCGAGCAGTTATGGCCGCAAGTGCGCCAGTTCTGGCTGGACGCCGGCTTCACGCTGGCCAGCGAGTCCAGCACGACCGGCATCATGGAAACCGAGTGGGCCGAGAACCGTTCGAAGATCCCGCAAGACATGCTGCGCCGTACCCTGGGCCGCGTGTTCGACCGCGCCTACTCGACCGGCGAGCGCGACAAGTACCGCACCCGCCTCGAGCGCCTGCCTGACGGCTCGACCGAAATCTATATCAGCCACCGCGGGGCCGAGGAAGTGCTGACCGGCGCGCAAAAGGAAACCACCGTCTGGACCGTGCGTCCGAACGACCCGATGCTGGAAAGCCAGTTCCTGGGCCGCCTGGTGGCGCGCCTGACCGGCGCCACCGAGCCGACCCAGGTGAAAGCCGCCGAGGCAACGGTCGCCAGCGCCGTGGTGGCGCCGCAGCACGCCAAGCTGCTGAAAGACAGCGTCGAAGTGGACGAAGGTTTCGACCGCGCATGGCGCCGCGTCGGCCTCGCGCTCGACCGCGTCGGCTTCACCGTCGAAGACCGCGACCGCGTGCAGGGCATCTACTTCGTGCGTTACGTCGATCCTGACGGCGCCAACAAGGAAGGCTTCATCAAGCGCCTGTTCAGCTTCGGCGACTCGGAAAAGGCCAAGGAAGCCCAGCGCTACCGCGTGCTGGTGAAGGCCGAGCCGAACGCCAGCGTCAGCACCGTGACCGTGCAGGACGGCACCGGCAAGCCGGACACGTCGCCGACCGCAACCAAGATCCTGTCGCTGCTGAATGACGAGCTGAAGTAATCGCTGCGAGTGGTAGGGAATCAAAAAACCGGCCTCGGCCGGTTTTTTTACGTCTGCCGGTTTGGCCTTGCGAACCCGCCACCAAAGCTCCAGGCGAAAAAAAACCGGCCCGCAGGCCGGTTTCTCGAACCAGGTAGAACCTGATTACTTCTTTGCAGCGTCAGCAGCGACGTCAGCAGCGGTCGAAGCGGCCGAAGCAGCGTCAGCAGCAGCAACCGAAGCGGTAGCAGCAGCAGCAGCAGCGTCAGCAGCTGGGGTAGCAGCGGTGTCGGTGGTGGTTGCTGGAGCGACGGTGGTGGTGTCGGTGGTGGTCGTCGTTGCAGCAGGTGCTTCGGTAGCAGCTGGGGTGGTGGTCGTGGTGACTTCAGCTTCTTTTTTCGAGCAAGCAGCCAGAGCAACAGCCATCAGGGAGACGATCAGCAGGGATTTTTTCATGGTTTTTCCTTAATTAAGTAAGTGCTTTTGTTGCGATGAATAATTACCGGTAATTATCGCTCGTTGGAATTCTCGTGTGCTTTCATACTGGTAACAGTGCTTGATAGACAACGGAACCTTCCTAACCCGATATTATAGCCAAATTTACCTAATCGCAATAGAAAACACATGCCAAAATGGAAGTATTTTGTGACTTGCAAAGCTTCATTTTGTTACAAGATGCTACCGGCGCCGGAAAAAGCCGCAACTTGTTGAAACTTATGCAAAATTATAGCCCCGTCACAACGGCTGGCAAGGCTGGCCGTGACTCTTCCCACAGGGCAGTAAAACGTTGCGTCGGCAATTCCACAACAGCCTGCGCGTGGAAGGCGGCTTCGCCGCGCATATGGTCGCTGTGAAAGCGCCGCACGACGTGCAGGTCGTCGGCCAGCGCGAAGGAATCGGTCAGGTGGCGCAGCGAGCGCGGGGTCTGGCGGCATTCGACGCGGTGGCTGTAATCGCGCAGCACCCGCAGGAAGCGCGGGCAGTGGCGTTCGACGTGGGCCGTATCGTGCAAGGCCAGGCGCAGCACGCCGCCGGCGCGTAGAAAGCCGCGCAGCAGCGCCTCGACGTCGACGGCGCCCAGCGGAAAGCTTGCAAAGTCGGGGTCGAACAGGTCGAGCCGGCTTTGCGCCCGCGACAGGAGCGCGCGCCACTGCGCATCGAGTTCGCGGCGGGTGTCGAAAACGGTAATGGAGGAGGGCGGTGCGGGCTCGCTCATCGTCTTGCCTCAGTTGCGCTCAGGCCAGCTCGATCCAGCCGTCCGCATACCAGGTGTAGAGCGCCTCCAGCACGTCGTCGGACGCCTTGGCCAGCGTCGCGCCATCCAGGCGCCGTTCGTTGGCGAGCACGTCGAGCACGACCTTGTCGGCGCGGCTGACGGCGAACGACTCGCCATTGATGAACACGTGCTTGCCGCGGTACAGCATCAAGCTCTTTGGCGACAGCTTCAGGCCGCGCTTGGCCGCAGCCTCCATGAAGCGTCCGACCGTCAGGGGCTTGGCTGGCGGCGTGAAGAACACGTTGTGCTTGGGCTCGGACATGTATTCGCCGAAGAAGATCGTGACGTCTTCCTCATCGAAGCGCACCTTGTTCAGTTCTTCGGTGATGTTCGCCAGCATCTCGCGCGGGATCTCGGCCGGGTTCTTTGCCGGCTGCAAATCCGGGTCGGCGTAGCGGCCGGGCAGGTCGATCGAGTCGGCCATGAACTGCAGGAAGGCTTCGCCGAGTTCCTGGTACGAGGGCGAGCGGAAGCCGATCGAGTAGGTCATGCACTCGCCCTCGGCCACGCCGTCATGCGCGTATTGCGGCGGCAGGTAGAGCATGTCGCCCGCTTCCAGCACGAACTCTTCTTCCGCCACGAAGTTCGACAGGATCTTCAGTGGCAGGCCTTCGACCAGCGACAGGTCTTGCTGGGCGCTGATCTTCCAGCGCCGCTTGCCCTGCGCCTGCAGCAGGAACACGTCGTAGGAATCGAAATGGGGGCCGACGCCGCCGCCGTCGGTGGCATAGCTGACCATCAGGTCGTCGAGGCGCGCATCGGGCAGGAAGCGGAATTCGCGCAGGAGCGCGTCGGCGCGCTCGTCGAACAGGTTCACGCCCTGCACCAGCAGGGTCCACTCGCGCTGGGTGCGCGGCGGCAGTTCGGCCAGGGGGCCGTGCCGCATGTCCCACTGGCCGTCGACCTGCGTCACCAGGCGCGACTCGACGTGGTTCTTCGCGGCCGCATCAAGGAGCTGGTCCAGCGTGAGCAGCGGCTTGAAGCCGGGGATGGCGCCCTTGATCAGGAGCGGCTTCTTGTGCCAGTAATCGCGCAGGAACTGGGCCGGAGTAATATTCCCCAGGAGCTGTAATTTTTTCATGCACCATTATAACGGGCCGCACTCCGGGCGCCAGCGGGGCAGGGGTTATAATCGGCGCATTACAACGAAAGGAAATGCGATGAAGATTGCCCAGAACACGGTCGTGACGGTGAACTATAAACTGTCGGACGCACAGAACAACCTGATCGAAGAAGGCGTGCAGCCGATGGTCTATCTGCACGGCGGTTACGAGAACACCCTGCCGAAGATCGAAGAAGAACTCGACGGCAAGGAAGCCGGCTATGCGACGACCCTGCAGGTCGAGCCGGAAGACGCGTTCGGCGACTACGACGCCGAGCTGGTCAAGGTCGAAGACCGCAAGCTGCTGCCGGAGCCGCTCGAAGTGGGCATGCAGTTCGAAGGCATGGCCGACGGCGCGGACGACGAGCCGATGATCTTCACCGTCACCGAAATCGCCGACGACAAGGTCGTGCTGGACGGTAACCACCCGCTGGCCGGCATGGCGCTGCGCTTCGAGCTGTCGGTGATCGACGTGCGTGACGCCACCGCCGAAGAAATCGCCCACGGCCACGTGCACGGCGCCCACGGTCACCACCACGGTGAAGACGAAGGCGGCGACGAAGGCGAGGCAGGCGACCATTTCCGTAGCCAGCCGCTGCATTAACTGGTTCGATTGCCGGGGGCGAAAGTCCCCGGTTTGGATCACCGCACGCGCGCGTGATTCATTCCCCCGCATCCTTCAAGGTAAACAAGGCCTTGCCCCCCGGCGTCACCTTCACCTCGACCGCCTCGCCCCCGACCGACACGTGCCCGACATTGCCGCGCCAACCGATCGCCGGCTGCCCCTTGTTCGGCAAGGCCGCACTGTCGACCAGCAGCACCTTGCCATCGAACTTCTGGGCCAGCGCCTGCACCTGCCTGCGCATCGACGCGAAGCCGTCGTAGGTGGCCGGTGTGCGGCGCAGCAGCCGGCGAAAACCGCTCGGTTCGGCCAGCAGCGGCTTCAGGTCGCCTTCCGAGAACAGCACGATGGCGTCGGCCTTGTCGCGCCGCGCCAGCGTGAAGAGGCGATTGAGCCAGAAGCGGTTCGCCACCAGCCGGTCTTCGTATTCGCTGTTGCGCCCGGCTGCGGCCAGGTAGTGGTTGTTATTCGCCGGCAGGTTCACGGTGGCGTACAGCACCTTGTCCACGCTCCAGTGCGCGTTCTCGGCATAGCTGCGAAAACGCGGGCTCATCGACAGGCGGGTGAGCGGCAGCTTCTTCGTCCCGAGCGAACTCGGCTCGCCATGGAACAGTTCGCGCATCCGGTTCAGGCGTTCGACGGCATTCGTGCGCCCGGCGGTATTGCGGCACTCGGTCCAGTCGCTGCCGGCGGGCAGGACGATGACCGGCCGCCTGACCTTGTCCACCAGGTCGCGCCGCTCCTGGTAGAGCTTGTCGCCGCAGGGTTCGCTCGATGCCTTGATGCCGGTGACGACCACGAACGCAATCGACTTGTCGGCCGTCTCGGCCAGCGCCTGCTTGAAGCGCTCGTCGCCCGGCGCGGCGAAGCTGTGGCCGATGACGCCGAAGCGGTGGTCGTCGCCGTCGCCGGGCGCGCGCGTACCGTCGCGCGCGGCCGCGGACGGGACCGGGGCCAGGCAGGTCGCCAACGAGGCAGCGAGCAGCAGGAAGGCGGGGCGCAGGCGCAGGCGCATCAGGCGCATCAGGCGGAAAGACGCTTCAGTTCGTACAACTGCTGGAGCGCTTCGCGCGGCGTGAGCGCGTCCGGGTCGATCCCGGCCAGGGCCTCAAGCAGCTCGGACGATACCGTGGGTGCGGATCGAGCCGGCTCCGCTTCAATCTCCACTTCCTCGCAGGGCGGCGCGAACAGGTCGAGCTGCGGCGTCGTGCCCACCGCCTGCGATTCCAGCCGCGCCAGGTGCTTGCGCGCGGCCTTGATCACGGCCGGCGGCACGCCCGCCAGCTGCGCCACCTGCAGGCCGTAGCTCTGCGAGGCCGGCCCGTCCTGCACCGCGTGCAGGAACACGATCGTGTCCTTGTGCTCGACAGCCGACAGGTGCACGTTGGCCGCGCTCGGGTGGGCTTCGGGCAACTGGGTCAGCTCGAAATAGTGGGTCGCGAACAGGGTGAAGCTGCGGCTGTTGTCGATCAGGTGGCGCGCGATCGCCCAGGCCAGCGCCAGGCCATCAAACGTAGAGGTGCCGCGGCCGACTTCGTCCATCAGCACCAGCGAGTGCTCGGTGGCGCCGTTCAGGATCGCGGCCGATTCCGTCATCTCGACCATGAAGGTCGAGCGCCCGCCGGCCAGGTCGTCGTTCGCCCCGATACGGGTGAAGATGCGGTCGATCGGGCCGATGGTGGCGCTGCTTGCGGGCACATAGCTGCCCACGTAGGCCAGCAGCACGATGAGCGCGGTCTGGCGCATGAAGGTCGATTTACCGCCCATGTTGGGGCCGGTAATCAGGAGCAGGCGCCGCTCGTTGGAGAGCTTGCAGTCGTTTGCGATGAAGCGCTCGATCTGCTTTTCCACCACCGGGTGGCGGCCTTCGACGATGGTGAGGCAGGGCGCGTCGACCAGCTGCGGCGCGCACCAGTTGTTGGCCAGGGCATGGCGGGTCAATGCGACCAGGGTGTCGATCTGCGCCAGGCCCGACGCCACCCGCTGCAGGTCGCCGATGTGCGGCGCGAGGCAAACCAGCAATTCCTCGTACAGCGCCTTTTCGCGCACCAGCGCCTTGTCCTGGGCCGACAGCGCCTTGTCCTCGAAGGCCTTGAGTTCCGGCGTGATGTAGCGCTCGGCGTTCTTCAGGGTCTGGCGGCGGCGGTAGTCGTCCGGCACCTTGTCGGTCTGGCCGTGGGTGACTTCGATATAAAAGCCGTGCACCTTGTTGTACTCGACGC
>JAQGLR010000406.1 GCA_028292765.1 Massilia sp.
CCCGAAGCGCTGGACGGCCTGCCGCTCGACGCGGGCCAGTGTAAGCCTGCTCTTACCTCGCACGGGCACGCGCGCCGATAGGACCGGCCGCGGCCTTTCCCGATAATCGGGTGCATGAGCGAACTCACAGATCACGTATTCGATACCCTGGTCATCGGCGGCGGCCCCGGCGGGCTGACGGCCGCAATTTACCTGCGCCGCTTCACGCGCAACGTCGTCGTGGTCGACAAGGGCAACAGCAGGCTGTGCCTGATCCCGGTCTCGCACAACTACCCCGGCTTCCCGGAAGGTGTGCCGGGTTCGCAACTTCTGAACAACCTCACCAACCAGCTGAAGAATTACGACGGCAGCGTGCTGTCCGGCGAGATCACGGCCTTGCGCCTGGAAGACGGCATCTTCATCGGCGACTACCTCGACGATGAAGGCAACACGCGCCAGATCCGGGCGCTGACCGTGCTGATGGCCACCGGCGTGGCCGATGCCGGCCTGCCAATCGAGAATTTCCGCGAAGCCGTGCAGGCCGGCGCGGTGCGCTTATGCCCCGTGTGCGACGGCTACGACGTGCGCGACAAGCGCATCGCCGTCGTCACCTCCGATACCAATCCGGTCGGGCATGCCCTGTTCATGCGCTCGTTCAGCGCGGACGTGACGCTGTTCGACCGCAGCGAGGAACCGATGCTGGACGAGGAACAGCGGCGCCAGATCGAGGTGGCCGGCGTGCGCTACATCGAGTCGCCGCTGCGCGGCGTGACGATGAGCCCGGACATGAAACCGATCCTGAACACGGCGGACGGCGAGAGCCGCGAATTCGACGTCTTCTACCCGATGCTGGGCGAATCCGCGCGCTCGAAACTGGCCTGCGAACTGGGCGCCGAAACCGGCGACTGCGACAAGCTGATCGTGGACGACCACCAGCGCACCACCGTGCCGGGGCTGTATGCGATCGGGGACGTGGTGCAGGGACTGAACCAGATCGCGGTGGCGGCGGGACAGGCGGCGATTGCGGCGACGACGATCCATAATGCGTTGCCGTGGGCCTTGCGGCCGAAGGTGGAGGTACAGCGGGCGGCGTAGCGCGTCGTATCGCGTCGCGAATGTTCATAAGCCGGTCGAACGCGTGCGCGGGAGGACCTGCCCACCCTACGGGTATGCCAGGCGCGATCACGTAACTTGTGCCGAAGGGACGTAGGGTGAGCGGGTCTCCCGCTCACGCGTTCAACTCAAGCTCGCACCACGATCACTGCGTCCCTGACGCCAACGCGATCCGTCGCCTGATACTATCGGCGCCCGCCGTGTTCCCCGCCGCTTCCGCCCGTTTCGCCTGCACCCCCAACCACATCAACAAGGGCCTGCGCCACCCCTGGCCTGACGCAGTCTCCGTCGCCGCCACAATATCCTCCAGCCGAATCCGCCCAGCCTTCAACAGCGCCCCCGCCGCCACCAGCCGCGCCAACGGGTCAGCCACCCCCGCCATCGACCCGCTCGCCAGCACCGGCCGGTGCTGCTCCGGCAGCAGGCCGGCATCGAGCCCTTCCCAGCGCCCGCCGATATACGCGGCATATGCGCGCTGCTGCGGCGTGGCGCCGCTTGCCAGGGCCGCAAACCCCGGGCAATCGGCGAACTCCAGGCTCGCCGCCAGCGTGGCGCAGCGCACCAGCTCCGCCTGCGCCACCACATCGAACCGGCCCGTGCTCGTGGTCTCGCGCCGGGCCCGCGCGAACTGGGCGTTGGCGGCAGCCGTGTTCCCGCGCAGGTAATCGTCGGTAAACCCGTCGAGCGCATCCTTCGCGTTCGGCTGCCAGGCGGGCACGGGAGGCTTGCTGGCGCAGGCGGCCAGCAGCAACAGGGCTAAAAAAGCAGGAATCTTCATGGCAGCCTGATCTCCTCGTTCTTGCCGGCGAACGGCCATTTGCGGTTGACCTGGTCGACCAGGCGGTTCACCTTGCGCAGGCTGGCATCGACTTCGGCGCGCAGCGCGCCCAGGTCTTCGGTGGCGACGCGCGCGTTGGCGCCCACCGCCTGCGCCTCGACCAGCACCGCGTCCACGCGCTTGAGCGTGCCGCGCGCATCCTGCAGCACGCCCTGCAGCTCCACCACTGCCGCCTGGGCGTCGTCCACCACGCCCTTCTTGCCGTACAGGCGCTGGTCGGTCTTCGCCAGCAGCGCGTCGAGGCGCTGCAGCGTGCCGAGGAACTTGCGCGCCTCCTCGTCGCCGAGCGCGCCGCTCAGCAGGCCGTATTTACCGGAGAGGCTGCTTGAAAAGCGGCCGGTGAGCGCCTGCACGTTTTCCAGGCTGCCCTGGATCGCCGAGCCTTCGGCCGTCAGGCTTTCCAGGTTGTTCAGCAGCGAGCGCGCCGTGGCCACCAGGCCCGGGATCTCGGCCGTCACGTCGCCGCGCAGGACCGGGCGCATCGCGCCATCCGGCAGCGGCGCGTCGTCCAGCACGCCGGTGAAGGCGCGCAGGCGCGTTTCGCCCACCACGCTCCTCTCCAGCGTGAACACGCTCGAGGCACGCAGCCACCTGGCGTCGCTGCTGGAGACGTCCACCACGATATGCACCTTGCCGTCCGCGGCCAGGTCCACCAGGCGCACGCGCCCGATCGGAAAGCCGGCAAAGCTCATGTCCATGCCGGGAAGGACGCCCTCGGAATTTTCGGTCACCAGCACCAGCTTCTGGGTGGGCTCGAACACGCCGCGCGCATACATCACGTACAGGACAAAGGCGATGAGCAGCGTGAAGACGACCCCCAGCAGGATCATCGCCTTGGTTTCCACGTGGGCTGGTTCGTCAGGAGTAGTCTCTAGCATGGTGTCAGATGTATTTGAGGGCGAGCGAGGAACCTTCGATCAGCAGCAGCATGAACAGCAGGCGCAGTGCGCCGGGCTGCACGCTCGAGGCCAGCCGGCGCGGATAGCGCTGCAATTCGAGGATGGCGGCGGTCGGGATCACGGCGACGGCGAGGCCGAACAGGACGGTTTTCAGTACGAAGCCGAGCGTGACGACCGGGTCGAACACGCGCCCGACCGTGCGCGTATAGTCCTGCAGGCCCCACGGCGACACGCCGTAGACGGCCAGGTAGGCCAGCAGCAGCACGACGGTGCTGCTCACCATGGCCAGGCCCAGGACCGAAAAGGCGTTGGCGAACAGTTGCGGCACCAGGTCGCGGCGCAGGCGGCGCAGGGCTTCGGCATTCACCTCAAGCGTGGGCAGGCCCCGGCGCGCCAGTCCCAGTGCGGTGGCGTCGAAGGCCATGCTCGAGCGCAGCGCGGTGAACAGCGCGGCCGAGAGCGGGATCAGTTCGAGCACCAGCACCCGCACCACCATCTCCAGCGCATAGCGCGACAGGCCGTAGCTCGACGCGGTCACCATCACGATGCGGATGATGACGAGGCTGATCAGGGCGGAGAGCACGGTAAACCAGGGCAGCACCTGCCAGGTGCTGGCGTGGATGTAGCGCGCGGTGGCGAGGCGGTTGCCGCGGTTGTAGGTCGACGGGGACAGCGCGGTGACGAGCGCAATCGCCCCAAGATGGAACATATACCACCAGCTGCGCAGGTAGTGGGCGAACGCGAGGCCCCACAGGCTGGGGCGGACGAGGAGGCGGAGGCGTCGGGGCATGGTTAGATGATACGGTTTTGCAGAGTATGCATGAGTTTTCGTATCATGTTGTGCCCTCGTGGCGTTGGCACGGAGTGCCCATTGAACACGTCATTCGGGCCATTGGCCCCAATGACCCCTACGAACGTCTTGCTTCTTGCACGCCGGGGACTTCGGCGATCGTACCCAGCGCCTTCTGCAGCTGGGCGGTCGACCCGATTTCCGCCGTAAACACCATGCGCGCCTGCCCTTTCGTCGTTTGCGTGTTCACCCCGGTCACGTTGATCTTCTCGCGCAGGAAAGCGTCGGAAATGTCGCGCAACAAGCCCTGGCGGTCGCCGGCGAGGATGAAGATGTCGACCGGGTAGACGGTCTCGGTCACGCCCTTGCCCCACTCGGTCTGGATCACGCGCTCGGGCGCCTTGCTGCGCATCTCGGCGAAGTTCTTGCAGGTCAGGCGGTGGATCGAGACGCCCTTGCCGCGCGTGACGAACCCGACGATCGGGTCCGGCGGCGCCGGCTTGCAGCACCTCGCCAGCATCGTCATCAGGCCCTCGGTGCCGACCACCAGCACGCCCGATTTCGCGCCCTGCTCGACGCTCGAGGCGCGGCTCTTGTTGACCACCGCCGTGTCGTCGGGCGGCGGCGCCTCGACCGTTTCGTGCAGCGCCGCTTCCACGTGGCGCAGGCTGAACTTCTCCTTGCCGACCGCGACGAACAGGTCGTCGACCTTCGCAAACCCGAGCTTGTGCGCCAGCGCTTCAAGATTGACGGCCGTCTTGCCCTCGCGCTGCAAGGATTTTTCGACCAGCGCCCTGCCTTGCGCCAGCGTCTCCGCCAACTCCTGGGCATGGAACCACGCACGAATTTTTGATCGGGTCCGGCTGCTGACCGTGTAGCCGGGGCTGAGCCAGTCGCGCGAGGGACCGGCGCTGCCGGCCGGGCCCTTGGCGGTGATGATCTCGCAGGTCTGGCCGTTCTTGAGTGGGGTATTCAGCGGCACCATCGCGCCGTCGATCTTGGCGCCGCGGCAGCGGTGGCCCACTTCGCTGTGCAGGTGGTAGGCGAAGTCGATCGGCGTCGCGCCCACCGGCAGCTCGAGCACCCGCGCCTGCGGCGTGAGCACGAAAATGCGGTCGTCGAGCGTGGCGGCCTTCAGCTTTTCGACCCACTCCTTCTGGTCTTCTTCGCCGGCCACGGCGTCGGCCACGTCGCTCTTCCACGCCAGCAGCTGGCGCAGCCAGGCGATCTTTTCGTCGTACTTCTGGCTCTTGAAGTTGGAGCCGCCTTCTTCCTTGTAGCGCCAGTGCGCGGCGATACCGTATTCGGCGAAGTTGTGCATCTCCTGGGTGCGCACCTGCACTTCCAGCGGCCGCCCGTCTTCGGCCGTGACGACCGTGTGCAGCGACTGGTAGCCGTTCGGTTTCGGGCGCGAGATGTAGTCGTCGAACTCCTGCGGGATCGGGGTCCAGATGTTGTGCACCAGGCCCAGCACCGTGTAGCAGGTCCTGGCGTCGGCGACGATCACGCGGAAGGCGCGCACGTCGTACAGCGAGGAAAAATCGAGGTCCTTGCCGCGCATCTTGTTATAGATGCTGTAGATGTGCTTCGGCCGTCCGCTGACCTCGGCCCGGATGCCGGCCTGGGCCAGTTCGCCCTGCAGGCGCGCAATCGAGGACGCGACAAAACCTTCGCGCGCCATGCGCTTTTCTTCCAGCATCCTGGCGATGCGCCGGTAGGTCTCGGGCTGCAGGAAGCGGAAGGCCAGGTCTTCCAGCTCCCACTTCAATTGCCAGATGCCGAGGCGGTTCGCCAGCGGCGCGTACAGGTCCATCACCTCGCGCCCATAGTCGCGGGTCAGGTCGTCGAAGCGCTTCTGGTCCGCAAAAAACCTGAGCGTGGTCAGGCAGGATGCGAGGCGCATCAGGACCACGCGCATGTCGGATGCCATCGCCAGCAGCATCTTGCGCAGGGTTTCCACGTGGGCCGCCGCCTGCTGCGCCGCGTTCTTGCCGCGCCCGACCGCTACCTGGTGCCCGACGGTCAGGTCGCGCAGGCGGATCAGTTGCTGCACGCCGCGCACCAGGCTCGCCACTTCGGGACCGAACAGGTGCTCGAGCGTTTCGATCAGCGGCGGCTCGAAGGTCGCCAGCTCGAACAGCAGGCCCGCAATGCGCGTCTCGACGTCGCTGCGCAGGTAGGCCAGCGTGCCTGCCACGCCGAGCGAGAACTCGAACGCGTTCTGGCCGGAGCCGCAGGTGCGCTCGCCGTAGGCCACCGCCGCATAGTCGAGCGCGTGCTGCACGCGCACGCATTCCTCGGGACTCAGGCCCTGGAGCAGCTGGGTGGTGGCATCGCCGAGGACGGCGGTGGAAACCATCGGGTCAGCGCAGTGCGGCGGTGACGACGATCTCCACCAGGCAGGCCGGATTGGCGAGCTTCGCTTCGACCGTCGCGCGCGGCGGCGTGTGGCCCTGGGCGACCCATTCGTCGTAGACCGCGTTCATGCCGGCGAAGTGCGCCATGTCGGCGATGTAGATCTGGGTCATCAATATGCAGGTCTTGTCGCTGCCGGCTTCGTTCAGCAGGCGGTCGACGTGGCCCAGCACTTCGCGCGTCTGGCCTTCGATGTCCTGCGTCGTGTCTTCCGCAATCTGGCCGGCCAGGTAAATGGTGCCGTTGTGGATGGCGATTTCGGACAGGCGCTTGCCTACGTGGTGACGTTCGATTTGCATAATCTCTTTCAAAAACAGGGCGAGGCCCAAACAATTCAGTCCAATAAAAACGCGCGGGCGATCGCGATCTGGTCCGCGTGCACGAAGGTCGGCGCATGGCCCACGCCCGGTATCTCGACCAGCCGCGGGCGCGGCCCGCGCTGCGTCATCGCCTGCGCCGTCTCGGTTGATAACAGGTCCGACAGCTCGCCGCGCACCAGCAGCGTCGGGCAGGCAATCGCATCGTAGGCACGCCACAGCGCGGCCTGGTCATGTTCGGCGCGATCCTTGCTCATCGCCTTGAACGGTTCGGCCAGCGCCAGGTCGTAATGGCGCACCCAGGCGCCGCCCGGTTCCTGGCGCAGCACGTCGCCGGCCAGCTTGTTCCATTGTTCGTCCGAGTGCGGGCCGAACGAGTTCGACACCTCGCGGATGAACTGCGCCCCCGTCTCGTAGTCCGGGAAGCGCAGGTCCTGGCCGATGTAGTCGGCAATGCGCGCCATCGCCGCGGCGTCCAGCGTCGGGCCGATATCGTTGAGCACGAGCCTGGTGACCGGCGTGCCCGGCAAGGACGCCAGCGCCATGCCGATCAGGCCGCCCATCGAGGTGCCGAACCAGTCCACCTTGTCCAGTTTATCCTGACTGCCCGCGGTCACGCGCGCCACCAGGGTCACCATGTCGGCGACGTACTGCGGCAGGGCGTACAGCTGCGGGTCGCGCAGGCGCTCCGAACGGCCGCGGCCGGCCACGTCCGGGCACACCACCCGGTATTCGTCGCACAGCGCGCCTGCCAGGGCGTCGAAGTCGCTTGCCACGCGGGTCACGCCATGCACGCAGACCAGCACGCGCTCATTCTGCGGGTCGCCCCACTCCTTGTACGCGATGCGATGCAGGCCTGCGGGCGAGCTGCACTGCACGCTTTTCCATCTCGCTTCGCTCATCGTGTCAGCTCCGTTGTAACAATATTGTCCCTCAGTTGTATCTGAACTAAGGCCAGCCCCACATTTTAACTGGCTGTACGATTAGAATTCTACCAATTCCGACGAAGTCACCCGAACACCCTTACTTACAGAGGACACAATGAAATCCAGCATCGAATCGGGCATGTTAAATGGCAAAACAGCGCTCGTCACCGGCTCGACCTCGGGCATTGGCCTCGGCATCGCCCGCGCGCTGGCCGAACAGGGCGCGAATATCGTCTTCAACGGCTTCGGCGACGCCCAGCAGATCGAGAAGCTGTACACCGACATCGGCCAGGAATTCGGGGTGCAGACCGCCTACCATAACGCCGACATGTCGAAACCCG
>JAQGLR010000429.1 GCA_028292765.1 Massilia sp.
CGATGGCGCAACTGTCGGCACGCGGCTGGAAGCCGGACTATATCTCGGTGCGCAAGCGCGCCGACCTGCAGCCGCCCTCGGCCGGCGACCTGGCCCAGGGCGCCCCGCTGGTCGTGCTCGCCGCGGCGAAGCTCGGCACCACGCGCCTGATCGACAACCTCGAGATTTAAGGCCATGGAGCCAAGGACCACCGCCGTGACAGATTCCCCTCCCCGCCCGCCGCGCAAGGGCACGCCCCGCCCCAGCGACCTGCTGGCGCGCATCGCGCCGACCATGTCGCCGCACGAAATGCGCGACCCGTTCGACATCGGCGAGACGCTCGCGGCCCTGGCCGAGTCGGGCGAGCCGCTCACCATCTTCGCTGCGGGACACGGCGAGCCGCTGCTGGCGCGCATCGCATCGGTCGATCCGGAAGAGCCGCACTTCATGCTCGATGTCGTCGGCGATGCAGCCATTCCGCCAGGACGCGCAACCTTCGTCGCCGCGCTTGGCGGCAATGCCAAGCTGCAGTTCGACCTCGACAGCGGATGGGGCAGCGCGCCCGGCCAGCCGAACCTGGTGCCGGCCGTGTTCCCGGAAACCTGCCTGGTCCTGAACCGGCGCGCCGCGCCGCGCCTGGACACACCCGTGAACGGCAGCTACGCCGCGACCTTCATGCTCATGAACAAGCAGTTCGAACTGCCGCTGTGCGATTACTCGGTCGGCGGCGTCGGCCTGCGCGCGACGCCCGAGCAGGCCGCCGAGCTGCATCTCGGACGAAAACTGAAAAGTGTGCGCTTGCAGCTGGGACCGTCGCTGGCGATCGTTGCCGACCTGGAAATCCGCCTGCTGCGCCCTTTCCGCAGCTTTCTCCTGGGCGAGCAGGTGCAGGTCGGGTGCAGCATCGGCAATATCGAGATGCAGATGCGGCAGACGCTGGAGCGGCTGGTGACGTCGAGTCGGGGGCGCTAGCAGGTCTGGATGAGGCAGGCGGCCGCCGCTGTTATTGCGTGCGGCGGACCTGCAAGTTTACTGCATGATTATTGCGTCACCGCCTGTGCCCAGGCCAGCGCCGACAGGTGCGCCTTGTTGACCTCGAACGGGCTGAGGTCGAGCGACCCGGCCAGCGAACCGACCAGGTTCGAACTCAGCTCGCAGGCTTCGGCCAGGGCGAGATAAGGCCCGTACATGCCCTCGCGGCGCAGCAACCCGCGCACGACTTCGGGCGGCAGCGGGATGGTTTCGAGCACCTGTTGCATCGGCAGCCCGAGCAGGCGGTCGAGCAGGGAGAACATGCCGGCGACGAACAGGTTCTCGCCCTCCCCCTTTGGCAGCGTTTGCAGGCCGAGCAGCTCGGTCAGGCGGCCGCGCACCACGGCCGTTTCCATCAGCACCGGCGAATAGCCGCTCTCGCTGGCGCCGGCCAGCAGCAGGGTCAGCCAACGGTACAGCGGCGCATAGCCCATCAGGCTGATGGCCTGGCGGATCGACTGCACCTCGCGCCCGGCGCCAAAACCAGCGGAGTTGATGTTGCGAAGCAGCTTGTAGGTGAGCGCAGGGTCGCGCTTGAGCACGCTTTCCAGCTTGGGGATGTCGTCGTTGTTCTGCACCATCTGCATCAGTTGCAGGATGATGGTCTGGGCCGGGTTCAATCCCTTGACCGGATTGCCCGGGCGCGGGGTCAGGTGCAGCTTGCCGACGAACGCGTCCAGGCCCAATGCCGCGCAGGCATCGTAGTCGATCCAGTTGCTCACCGGGCGCCCCAGCATGCGCAGGTTTGACCCCTTCGCCGCCGCATAGCTGCGCGCCTGCTCGGCCACGTTGATGCCGGCAAAGCGCATCTCGACGTGCGAGGCATACGGCGCCAGCGCCTTCGTGATGTGTTTCGGTTCGAGGCCGCGCAGCGAGATGCCGACGCCGCCGGTGCGCACGGCCTGGATCGCGGCGCGCGCATGCGGGTCCATCAGGTGGCGCGCCTGCAGGGAGAGCACGGTACGCTCGGGCGGCAGCGCGAACAGCGCGTCGGTGGAGAGCATCGCCGGGACGGCGTCGAGGAAGAGCTGCTTGTCGCGCAGCAGCCAGCCGTGGTCTTCGTGCTGGACGTGTTCGGCAACGAAGCCGACCAGGGTTTCAAGCTCGGCATCGGGGACGGGCTGGCCGCCCCGCTGCCACAGCAATTCGTAACCGATGACCCGCTGCGCGGGATCGAGCAGCGGTTCGCGAACAATATAGTTAGTGTGATGCATGGAAAGCCGGGCGAAGAAATCGGATGGCGGCATGGGCGCCGCCCTTGCTTGGGGCTTTAGAGCGCGCTCAGAACCCCAGGCTGTCGAGCAGGTCGTCGACCTGCCCCTGGTTCGCCACGACTTCGACGTTGCCCTCGGGCTTGATCTGCGGCCCGTTCAGCAGGCCATTGTCGAGGTCGCGCCTGATTTCGCTCGGGGCGAAATCGACCAGCACCTGTACCAGCTGTTTTTCGAGGTCCTGGGCGATCGAGGTGATCTTGCCGATCACCTGGCCGGTCAGGTCCTGGAAGTCCTGCGCCAGCATGATGTTCATCAGCTCGGCGCGGGTGGCTGCCGCCGCACGCTCGGACTCCGCCATGGCCGCCACGGTACGCTCGGCCAGGGCTTTCCAGTCGGACTCGCCCGCCGTGCCACCATCCAGCAGCGCCTGCCATGCGGCGCGCACATCCGCGCTGCGGCTTTCGATGGCGTCCTGCAGGGGGCCGGCCGTGTCGGTCGCGTCGAGCACGCGCTTCGCAGCCTGTTCGGAAAGCCGCGCCACGTAGTCGAGGCGGTCGCGCGCATCCGGGATGTCGCTGGCCGCTTTTTCGACCAGCTTGTCCAGCCCCAGGCCGCGCAGGCTGTCGTGCAGCGTGCGCGTCATGTGGCCGACCCGGCTCAGGACTTCCTCGTGCGAAGCTGCCTCGGCGCTTGGCTGGAGCATGATTACGCCTTTTCCATTTTCTCGAAGATCTTGTTCAGCTTTTCGTCGAGCGTGGCCGCGGTGAACGGCTTGACGACGTAACCGCTGGCGCCGGCCTGGGCGGCCGCGATGATGTTTTCCTTCTTCGCTTCCGCGGTCACCATCAGCACCGGCAGCTTGGCCAGCGCGGGGTCGGCACGGATGTGTTGCAGCATGGTCAGGCCGTCCATGTTCGGCATATTCCAGTCGGACACGACGAAGTCGAACTGCTCGCCACGCAACTTTGCCAAGCCCTGGACACCGTCTTCAGCTTAGTCGACGTTCGCGTAACCCAGTTCCTTCAAAAGATTCCGGACGATGCGGAGCATCGTCGAGAAATCGTCATCAACCAGGAAACGCATCTTTGG
>JAQGLR010000470.1 GCA_028292765.1 Massilia sp.
CATCCTCGCCGCTTTCGAAATGGACGAGATCCTGTACGAATTGCGCGAACACAGCGCCGGCCTGAATGCGGGCCGCTGGGATTACATTTTCTCGTGCATCAAGAAATTCAAGCTGGACAAGGACTTCTGCCTGGCCGACCGCCCGAAAGTGACGATGACCTCGCCCTTCATGCGCGCCTATGCCCTGCTGTTATTGAAGACTTGCCACAAGCGCGGCGCGCCGGCGATCGGCGGCATGTCGGCACTCATCCCGATCAAGAACGATCCGGAAAAGAACGAGATCGCGATGGGCGGTGTGCGGACCGACAAGGCGCGCGACGCGCTTGACGGCTACGACGGCGGCTGGGTTGCGCACCCGGGACTGGTCGAGCTGGCGATGACCGAATTCACCAGGGTGCTCGGCGAGCGCCCGAACCAGATCGACAAGCTGCGCCCGGACGTCGAGGTCACCGCTGCGCAGTTGCTCGACTTCAAACCGGAAACGCCGATCACCGAGGCCGGTCTGCGCTACAACATCAACGTCGGCATCCACTACCTCGGCGCCTGGCTGGCCGGCAACGGCTGCGTACCGATCCACAACCTGATGGAAGACGCCGCCACCGCCGAGATCAGCCGTTCGCAGGTCTGGCAATGGATCCGCTCGCCGAAAGGCGTGCTGGAAGACGGACGCAAGGTGACGGCGGAAATGGTGCGCGCCATGATCCCGGAAGAACTGGCAAAAGCGAAAGCGGCCGCGCCGAATGGCGACAACCCGAGCTACGCCCGGGCCGCGCTCATCTTCGAGGAAATGTCGACGTCAGAACAGTTCGCGGAATTCCTGACCTTGCCGCTGTACGAGGAAATCTGAGGAGAGGCGCTGCAACGCGCCGGCCGCGGGGTGGGCGGCGCGCACGTCGCGTCCCTGCCACCCGCCGGGTGGGGCCGCACACCCGGCGTCCCTCCGGCAGGCTCCGCGATCAAAACACGTTCTTCCACTCCCGCAAGGCCGCAAACGCCTGCACCGGCGTCGCTCGGTCCTTGATCCTGCCCGCCGCAAGCAGCGCCCCCACGATGCCCGGCTCCCTGTACCGCAGGAACGGGTTCGTGCGGCGTTCCAGCCCGATGCTCGACGGAACGGTCGGCAGGCCGGCCGCCCGTTTCGCGCCCTCGTCCCGCACCCGCAGGGCCAGCGCCGCGTTCCCCGCATCGACCGCCTCGGCAAAACGCAGGTTCGACAAGGTGTACTCGTGCGCGCAATACACTTCCGTGTCTTCCGGCAGCGCCGCCAGTTTCTCGAGCGATGCCGCCATCTGCGCCGGCGTTCCTTCGAACAGGCGGCCGCAGCCGCCGGCAAACAGCGTATCGCCGCAGAACAGCCAGTGCAGCCCGGGTGTCCGCCGCACATAGGCAATATGCCCCAGCGTGTGCCCGGGCACGTCCAGCACGTCCAGTTCCAGCCCGATCGCGGGCACCTGCACGCGGTCGCCCTCCGATAACGGATGGGTCACCGCATCGATCCGGTCCTTGCGCGGCCCATACACGGGCACCGGAAAGCGCGCCAGCAGCCCCGGCACGCCACCAATGTGGTCAGCATGGTGATGGGTGAGTAAAATGGCGGTGAGGGTCAGGCCATGTGCGTCCAGTGCCGCCAGGACAGGCGCGCTGTCGCCAGGGTCGACCGCCGCGGCGTGGACGCCGTCATGGATCAGCCAAAGGTAATTATCCTTGAACGCCGGCACGGTCAGGACACTCAAATCGTTACGGGCGCCGTCAGGCATATTGGTCATGGTTTTGCAAGAGAGGTGGTCATGGATAGCGCTGCATCCGAAAAATCCATTATAGCGCTCGACGAATGGCTGCTTTCGCCGGCAGGCGCCTACGTGCGCGCCTTCGAGCAGGCTTGTCTGGATGAACTCACGGCCGACATTTTCGGCTACAACGCGGTGCAGATCGGCGTGCCGCAGATCGACGCCCTGGCCGCCAACCGCATGCCGAACAAGTGGCAGGCAGCGACGCGCACCTCCACCTTCGACGAACTCGAGTTTGCCGCCAGCGGCAAGCAGATTGCCGTGGCCCTCGATTTCGCCGAATTGCCGTTCGCCTCGCAAAGCCTCGACCTGGTCGTGCTGCCGCACGTGCTCGAGTTCGCGGCGGAACCGCACCAGGTGCTGCGCGAGGTCGAGCGCGTGCTCATTCCCGAAGGGCAGGTGATCATTTGCGGCTTCAATCCGGCCAGCCTCTGGGGCATGCGCCAGGGGATCGGTAAGGTCACGCGCAGCGGCTACCTGCCGGCCGCAGGCGAATTCATCTCTATGCTGCGCCTGAAAGACTGGTTAAAATTGTTGAATCTTGGCCCCGCGCGCAGCCATTTCGGCTGCTACGCACCGCCATTCCGCACGGCCCAGTGGATCGACCGCTTCTCGAGCATGGAAGCGGCGGGGCAACGCTGGTGGACCTACCTGGGCGCGGTCTATGTCGTGCACGCTATCAAGCGCGTGAAAGGCATGCACCTGATCGGGCCGGCCTGGGGCAAGAAGTCGAGCCGGGCGCCGCAAGCGGTCCCGGCAACCAATAGAGAATAACGAATCAAGGAAAGACCGCGCCGCATGACGACGAAAGTGGAAATTTTTACCGATGGCGCCTGCAAGGGCAATCCCGGCGCCGGCGGGTGGGGCGCGCTGCTGGTTGCTGACGGCCACGAGAAGGAGATTTTTGGCGGCGAACCCAACACCACCAACAACCGGATGGAACTGAAGGCCGTGATCGAAGCGCTCGGCGTGCTGAACCGCCCGTGCGAAGTCGTGCTGCATACCGACAGCCAGTACGTCCAGAAGGGCATTTCCGAATGGATTCACGGCTGGAAGGCGCGCGGCTGGAAGACGGCAGCAAAAGAGCCGGTGAAAAACGACGATTTGTGGAAGGCGCTCGACCTGGCGCAGCAGCAGCATGCCGTCGAATGGCGCTGGGTACGCGGCCATAATGGCCACCCCGGCAACGAGCGCGCCGACGTGCTGGCGAACCGGGGAGCGGCGACAGTGCGTCGTTGAAGCGCGGTCCATAGGCTATACTGCTGGCTTGCCTTTACAAAACATTAGCTTGCCATGCGCCAGATTGTCCTCGATACCGAAACCACCGGCCTGAACCCAAGAACAGGCGACCGCGTCATCGAAATCGGCTGCGTCGAACTGTTCAACCGCACGCTGACCGGGAATAATTTTCACCGCTACATCAACCCCGAGCGCGAGTCCGACGAGGCCGCGCTCGCGGTGCACGGCCTGACCACCGAGTTCCTCAGCGACAAGCCGAAGTTCCACGAAATCGCCGAAGAACTGCGCGCCTACATCGATGGCGCCGAACTCATCATCCACAACGCGCCATTCGACCTGGGCTTCCTCAACCACGAATTCCAGCGCCTCGGGCTGCCGAGCTTCGTCTCGCATTGCAGCGGTGTGATCGATACGCTCGTCAACGCCAAGGAAATGCACCCGGGCAAGCGCAACTCGCTGGACGCGCTGTGCGACCGCTACGGCGTATCGAACGCCCACCGCAAGCTGCACGGCGCGCTGCTGGACTCCGAACTGCTGGCCGACGTCTACCTGGCGATGACGCGCGGCCAGAATTCGCTGTCGATGGACCATGAGGTGGAAACGACGAACGACGGCGTGCTGTTGGAGGCGCTGCCGCTCGGCGAGATCATCGTCGTCGCCGCCAGTGCGGACGAACACGCGCAGCATGAAGAGCTGCTCGCCGGGCTCGACAAGGGCGTCAAAGGGCAGTGTGTTTGGAGAAATTATTCTCTGCAGGGGTGACGGTAGAGAAATCCTGTGGCATAATACGCCTCGTTGTCAGGGAGGTTAGCTCAGGGGTAGAGCACTGCATTCACACTGCAGGGGTCGCAAGTTCGAAACTTGCACTTCCCACCAGAATACAGAAAAGCCCATCAGCTCCGGTTGATGGGCTTTTTGCATTGCCGGTCCGGGGAGTCAGGAACACGTTCAAGAAGCGTTGCACGCGAAAGCAGAGCAGCGCTTTTTGCTTCCAAATCCGGTGAAGACCAAACCCTGGCGATGTCGTCGCCTCACGAGCCGGGCAGTGCGCCAGCAGTGTATCCCATGGTCTGCGCGGGTGCCGTTGTTGTAGAGCGAGGCAAGGTTAGCCCTGGGAACTCGACAAGGGGGAAGAGCATTTGATACGGAACAGGTGTGCAGGCACCTGGTGAGTTGGGCTGACAGACTCGTACCCGGATCCACCGCCGCGCTCCCTGTAAGACACGTGAGGCCGTCGAGCTGCCCACGCTGGAATGGGTTTCCTGGTTCAATCACCACCGACTGCTAGAACCGCTCGGCTATATACCGTCAGCCGAAGCTGAGGCGAACTAGGTATTACAAGCAACTGAGCAGTCAAGCCGTCCCTGACTCACACCAGCTGGCCTCCACGAAAGCCGGGGCGATTCGGTCCCCGCGTACGCGCCCGGTGCGCGATTGCGCGATGCGACGCCAGTACCGGACCGTTCCTGCCGGCTCAGAGCGCTTAACAAAACCGTCAGGGCAATGCCCAAGGGAGCGACATCGGCGAAGACAATACGCTGGCACGGCGAGACGAATGCAACGCAGCCATG